>NZ_JBPGXU010000014.1:0-55718 GCF_056755675.1 Luteibacter sp. KNZ12-1A
GGCGTGGACACCGCGTCGGCGCCTCCGGGGCAGGCGCCCGGCGATAGCGCAGCGGGCGAGTCCACCGCCAAGACACAGGCTGAAGAAGGAAAGGCGGCCAGCGAACGGACTGCCACGAAGGGAGACAACGCGCCCGCACAAGCTTTCGTTCCCGGCCAGACCACGGCCGGCGAATCCGGCTCGAACACGCCGGGTGCCACCGCTGACAGCGGCAAGCCCGGTGCCGCGCAGGGCATGGACGAGGGGACGCGGCTCACCGGCGCCAACGGCACGTCCCAGCGCGACGATGGTGTCGTCGGCGGACAAGGTGACAAGACCGGCCAGGTCGGTGCGTACGTGGAACTCAAGCCACGTGGAAAGCTCGAGCCCCAGTCCGGCGCCCGCGTGCACATCGATTACAAGGCGACGCGCTTCGAGGGGGCGTGGACGCCCAAGGGCGAATCCTCGGTCGACACGGCGATTCGGCAGGGCGTCGAGGCGGCGACGGTGCGCCCGACGATCTCGTTGCCGCGCGGCATCCGGATCAATTGCGTCGCCGGTCCTGGCAACGCGGGCGGCACGATGAAGGCACTGTCGTTGTTTACCCTGGGCTGCGGTGGCGACCCGCCGCCGAAACCGGCCAATCCCGACGAACTGGTGAAGAACCAGACCATGGCGCCGGCGAAGCCGCTGGCCGAGAACCTGCCCCCCGCCAATAGCGCCACCGTGGCCGCGGCTCCGGTGGCATTGGACAACACCGCGCTCTGCACCACCGCGCGTATCACGGGGGGACCGTTGCCGCCGGGGTGCGAGCCTTCCATCAAGATCAACGTGCCCGCCCCGTCACCCAGCTCCGGTTCGTGGGTCCCCGCCGCCGATCAGTTCAAGTAGGCAGGTTCCGGATTTCCGTGCCCGCGACCATGTCGTGGATCGCGCGCCGACGGCGATCGAAGAAGGTGGGAAGCAGCAGGATGGCCCAGCCCGCGAGCGGCGCCAGAAGGGCCGCCTTCAGCGGGACCAGCGGGTAGATCGTCAGCAGCGCCAATGGCAAGGCGGCCACCACGAGGCGCACCAGACCGCGCTTTCCGTTCACGGGTTGGCCTTGGTTGTCCGTCACGCGAATCCGCCACGGGCGCATGCCGAGCGTCTGCCCGCCACGCATCCACGATGCGAGGAAGTAGGCGCCGACGACGAGGCCCTGCAAGGGCTGGTACCACCATGCCAGCAGGTGGCCCGTGTCATCGACGAGGTGCCCACCCGTCGCGAACTGGGCCAGGAGGCCAACCACCATCACGATGGCCACGACGGCGAGCGCGTCGTAGACGATGGCGGTGAAACGGCGCCATGCGGGCGCTATCGATGCATCGGTCATGGTGTCCCCGGGCTGTCAGGCGCCCATTGTCGCAACAAAGGGCAAATTCGGAAGGGTTCACGCGAGCTTAACGCCGCGGAGTCGTAACGTTCACATCGGACAGGGGAGTCCACCAGCGCTTCTACCGCGATAGGGAGTATTGCCATGAGCCTCAAGCTTCAGTCGTCGTTTTCCGAACTCGACGCCCACCTTCGCCACTTCGATGGCGATGGACAGGTCAGTCCCACCGAATTCCAGTGGCTACGCGATGGAGCCGACCGGCACCTGGCGGGTATCGTCACTGTCGATGCGGGCGTCTTCCAGGGCCAGGCCGATGGCTTGGTCGAGGCGATGCAGAAACTCGCCCTGGCGGCACGCAAGTCGAAGTTGACGGACGCCGATCGCGCGCTGCTGAAAGAAGCCGTCGAGCACCAGCTCGGCTATGTGATCGCGGGATACCAGTCCAGTCTCCAGAGGCTTTAGCCCGGCGAGCCGGCCGTGAGACCATGCGGGTATCTCTTGCCGATGTGCCCGCATGTCCCTCGTCGATAGCCCCGCTTCCGCCGAACTCGCCGCCGATGACGCGCGCCTGATCGAGCGCTTCATCGAACGCGTGTGGGCGGAAGACGGTCTGGCCGATCGCACGTTGGACGCCTATCGGCGCGACCTTCGACAACTGGCGCGATGGCTCGGTACGCGGGGTCGCTCACTGGCGAGCGCGGGGCGCGAGGACCTGTCCGCGTACCACGGCAGCCAACCGGTTTCCGTGCGCAGCATGGCCCGGCGCCAGTCGGCGTTCCGCCGTTTCTACGCACAGCTCGCACGCGACGAAGGCAAGCGCGAGGATCCGACGCTGCTGATGCAACGTCCGCGGATGCCGCGCAGCCTGCCCAAGGCCCTCGCGGAGCGTGAGATCGAGGCGCTGATCGTCGCTCCCGACCTCGCCACGCCCCTTGGCTTGCGTGACCGCGCGATGCTCGAATTGATGTACTCCTCGGGCTTGCGCGTATCGGAACTGGTGGACTTGCCGTTGTCGGGCCTGAACCCGCGCCAGGGTGTGCTTCGCGTCACCGGCAAGGGTGGCAAGGACCGTCTCGTCCCCGTGGGCGAAGAGGCGCTGGCCCACGTGGAAACCTATCTGCGCGAGGCCCGGCCGGTGCTGGCGAAGGGCCACGGGCAACCGGCGGCGTTGTTCCTTTCCCGGCGGGGCGACGCGATGAGCCGGCAGATGTTCTGGACGCTGGTGAAGCGTTACGCCATGCAGGTGGGCATACCGGCGAAGCGGGTCTCGCCGCACGTGCTGCGCCATTCGTTCGCCACGCATCTGCTGAACCACGGCGCCGACCTGCGTGCCTTGCAGATGCTGCTGGGTCACAGCGCGCTCAGCACCACGCAGATATACACCCTGGTGGCGAAGGAAGGTCTGAAGCGGCTTCACGCCCAACACCACCCGCGCGGCTGAGCCGTGCCACAATCGGGGAACCGAATGCGCGGAACGTGTTCCAAGGCGTTCCCGCGTTTCCCCCGGTCACCGATGGAGTCGTAACCGATGTTGAAGAAAATCCTGCCGGCGCTCCTGGCCGGCGCATTCGCCATGACGGCTTGCGCGGCCGATGACGAAAAGGCCGCCCGCGACGCGGTCGAAGCCCTCGGCCCGGGTATCAAGGTCGACAGCATCGCCCCGGCGCCGATGCCAGGCTTCTACCAGGTGATCGCCTCTGGCCGCATGGTCTACGTGACCGCCGACGGCCGCTACATGATCAACGGCAACCTCGTCGACCTGAAGGCCAAGACCGATCTCAGCGCGGCCAGCTGGGCGGCCCTGCGCAAGGCCGAACTGGCCAAGCTGCCGGCTTCGCAGCGGCTGGTGTACGCGCCGGCGAACCCGAAGCACACGGTCACGGTGTTCACTGACGTGGATTGCGGTTTCTGCCGCCAGCTTCACGCCCATATCGATGAATTCAACAAGCAGGGCATCGCTGTCGAGTACGTGTTCTGGCCGCGGGAAGGCGTCAAGACCACCGCCGGCAACGACACGCCCTCGTATACCAAGGCGGTGTCGGTGTGGTGCAGCGCCGATCGCAAGAACGCCTTCAACGAGGCGATGAAGGGCGCCACGCCGAAGGCGGCCAGCTGCGCCAATCCGGTGAAGGACGAGTTCGAACTCGGCGAGCGCCTGGGTGTGAACGGCACCCCCACCATCGTCACCGAGAACGGCGACGTGGTCGGCGGCTACGTCACCCCGTCCCAGTTGCTGCAGGCGCTCAGCGCCCCGCCGGGCAGCGCCGGGCGCCGCGGGGGCTGACCCCGGTGCCCCGGCCCCGGGGCACCCCCAATGTTGCCGCGCAACATCATGTAGAATAGGCGTTTTCCTGCTGCGCCTATTCCCCCCGCATGATCGCACTCGACGGGCAGAGCGCCCTCTCGCCTTTTCGCCTCGAACGACTGAACGCCCACCTGGATGCCCTGCATCACGGGACGCGGGTGCAGGCCGCCTGGTTCACGTACTTCGTCGATGCCGACGTGCCGCCGGAAGGCGAGGCGCGCTCGCGCCTGCTCGCGGTCCTGGAGGCGAAGAACACCACGCCCGACGACGCCACCTTCTGGGTGGTGCCGCGGCTGGGCACGATTTCGCCCTGGTCCAGCAAGGCCACCGACATCCTCCACGGCGCGGGGTTCGACGTGCGCCGCGTGGAGCGCGGCACCGCCTGGCGGGTCAGCGGCATGCCCGAGGCCGGCACGCCGGCCTATGCCGCCGTGATGGCCGCGTTCTGCGATCCGATGGTGCAATCGCCGCTGGACCGGCTGAGCCAGGCCTCGGGCCTGTTCCTCGCCGGCGAGCCGGGCCCGCTCGGTCGCGTGGAACTGGGCGGCGACGCCCGTGCCGCGCTGTCCGCCGCCAACAAGGAGCTGGGCCTGGCGCTCGCGGACGACGAGATCGACTACCTCGCGGAACGCTACGCCGAGATGGGCCGCGCGCCCACCGACGCCGAGTTGATGATGTTCGCCCAGGCGAATTCGGAGCACTGCCGGCACAAGGTGTTCAACGCCACCTGGACGCTGGACGGCGCGACGCAGGAATCGTCGCTGTTCGGCATGATCAAGAACACGCACCAGAAGTCCCCGGCGCATACGTTGTCCGCGTACCACGACAACGCCGCCGTGATCGAAGGCTACGAGGGCCATCGCCTGTTCGTCAGCCCGGAGGACGGCGTGTTCCGTACCGTGGCCGAGGCCGCCCCGTACGCCATCAAGGTCGAGACGCATAACCATCCCACGGCCATCGCGCCGTGGCCGGGCGCCGCCACCGGTGCCGGCGGCGAGATCCGCGACGAGGGCGCGACCGGCCGCGGCGGCAAGCCGAAGGCCGGCCTCACCGGCTTCTCGGTGTCGCACCTGCGTATTCCAGGGCTGCCGCGTCCATGGGAAAAGGAACGTCCGCTGCCGCCGCGCATGGCCTCGGCGTTCGAGATCATGCGTGACGGCCCGCTCGGCGCCGCCGCGTTCAACAACGAATTCGGCCGGCCCGCCCTCGGCGGTTATTTCCGTACCTTCGAGCAGGAAACCGGCGAGAAGGGCGTGCGCCGCGGATACGACAAGCCGATCATGATCGCCGGCGGCCTCGCCGCGATCCGTCCCGACCACGTGCAGAAGCGCAAGGTCCGTCCGGGCGACAAGGTGATCGTGCTCGGCGGTCCGGCCATGCTCATCGGCCTCGGTGGCGGCGCCGCATCGTCGGTGGCGTCCGGAACCTCCAGCGCCGAACTCGATTTCGCTTCCGTGCAGCGCGACAACGCCGAGATGGAGCGCCGTTGCCAGCAGGTGATCGACGCCTGCTGGGCGCGCGGCGAGCGCAACCCCATCGTGAGCATCCATGACGTGGGCGCGGGTGGCGTGTCCAACGCCATCCCGGAAATCCTCAATGATGCCGGCGTCGGCGGTGTCATCGACCTGTCGAAGCTGCCTTGCGACGATCCCACGCTGTCGCCGATGCAGGTGTGGAGCAACGAGTCGCAGGAACGTTACGTGCTCGCCATCGGCGCCGAGGACATCGAACTGTTCGAGGCCTTCTGCGCCCGCGAACGCTGCCCGTTCGCCGTCGTCGGCGAAGCGACGGAAGAACCGCGCCTCATCGTGCGCGACACGCGCCGCGACATCGACGTGATCGACCTGCGCATGGATGTCCTGTTCGGCAAGCCGCCGCGCATGCACCGCGACGCGGTACGCGTGAAGCCGCGCGTCGACCTCGTCGCCGACCTGACCGGCATCGGCATGGACGAGGCGCTGATGCGCGTCCTGCGGCTGCCGGCCGTGGGCAGCAAGAGTTTCCTGATCACCATCGGCGACCGCACCGTGGGTGGCCTGAACGCACGCGACCCGATGGTCGGCCCGTGGCAGGTGCCGGTCGCCGACGTCGCGGTGACCATGACCGACTTCGAAGGCTATACCGGCGAAGCCATGGCCATGGCCGAGCGCGCGCCCGTGGCGTTGCTCTCCAGTGCCGATGCCGCGCGCATGGCCGTGGGCGAGGCGATCACCAACCTCGCCGCCGCCTCGATCAAGCTCGACGAGGTGCGGCTGTCCGCGAACTGGATGGCCGCCGTGAACCATCCGGGCGAGGATGCCGCCTTGTTCGACGCCGTGAAGGCCGTCGGCATGGAATTGTGTCCGTCGCTCGACATCGCCATTCCGGTGGGCAAGGATTCCCTCTCCATGCAGACCGTGTGGACGGATGAGAATGGCAAGGCACAGAAAACCGTCTCGCCCGTCTCGCTGGTGATCACCGGCTTCGCCCGCGTCGACGACGTGCGGCGCACGCTCACGCCGCAGCTGAAGCTCGATCGCGGCGACACCGACCTCTGGTTGATCGACCTCGGCGCGGGCCGCGACCGCCTCGGTGGTTCGGCCCTCACCCAGGTGTTCAATCGCGGCGGCGGCGTACCGCCCGACCTGGACGATCCCAAGCGTCTGCGCGCGATGTTCGAGCTGATACAGGAAGCCAACCAGGCCGGCCTGCTGCTGGCTTACCACGACCGCTCGGATGGTGGTGCCATCGTGACGTTGCTCGAAATGGCCTTCGCCGGCCATTGCGGCCTCGAACTGCGACTCGACGGCTGGGCCGACGCCACGTTGCGCGCCCTGTTCAACGAGGAGCTCGGTGCCGTGGTGCAGGTCGCCGTCGCCAACCGCGAGGCCTTCGAACAGTTGCTGGTCAAGCACAACCTCGCCGGCATGACCCACAACGTGGGCCGGCCCAAGGACAAGCTCGGCATCAAGCTGCACCTCAACGGCGAGCCGGCGTTCAAGTGGAACTGGACCGAGCTCTTCCGTGCCTGGAACGAAACCAGCCACGCCATGCAGCGCCTGCGCGACAACCCGCACAGTGCGGACCAGGAAAGCGAGTGGCGGCTCGACGATGCCGATCCGGGCATCACGCCGAAGCTGACGTTCGATCCCGCCGACGACATCGCCGCGCCGTACATCGTGACCGGCGTGCGCCCGCGCGTGGCGATCCTGCGCGAGCAGGGCGTCAATGGCCAGGTGGAAATGGCGGCGGCGTTCAGTCGCGCCGGTTTCGACGCCGTGGACGTCCATATGACCGACCTCGCCAATGGCCGTCACCATCTCAAGGACTTCGTCGGCCTCGCCGCCTGCGGCGGATTCTCCTACGGCGATGTGCTGGGCGCTGGCCGTGGCTGGGCCACCTCGATCCTCTACAACGATGCGTTGCGCGAACAGTTCGCCCGCTTCTTCGAAGACGGCTCCCGGTTCGCCCTCGGCGTCTGCAACGGCTGCCAGATGATGTCCGGCCTCAAGGACATCATCCCCGACGCGAAGCACTGGCCGCAGTTCCTGCGCAACCAGTCGGAGCAGTACGAGGCGCGCGTCGCCACGCTGGAGATCCTCGACTCGGGCAGCATCTTCTTCCGTGGCATGGCCGGGTCGCGCCTTCCCGTCGCGGTGGCGCACGGCGAAGGCCGTGTGCACTTCCCCAATGTGTGCAGCCCGTCCAAGAGCCATGCCGCCGCGCGCTTCGTCGACAACCGCGGCAAGCCGACCGAAAGCTATCCGCTCAATCCGAATGGCTCGCCGGGCGGCCTGGCCGCGTTCACCGCCGGCGACGGCCGCATCACCATCATGATGCCGCACCCCGAGCGCGTATTCCGCAGCGCCCAGCTCAGCTGGCATCCGGAGCAGTGGGGCGAGGATTCACCGTGGATGCGGATGTTCCGCAATGCCCGGGTATGGGTGGGCTGAGGACGGGGATCGACCGGTGAACAGTCCCCGCCTCACCAGCATCGTCATCGTCCTGGCCGATAGCGGCCCGTTCACGCGCGAGTGCGTCGAGCACGCGCTCGCCAGCGACGTGCCGGTCGAGGTCATCGTCGTCGACAACGGCTCCACCGACGGCGTGCCTGAATCACTCGATCGTGCCTACGCCGGCGACGATCGCGTGCGGGTGATCTACAACCGGACCAACCTCGGTTTCGGGCCGGCCGTGAATCGCGGTGTCGCGCAGGCACGTGGCGACCACCTGCTCGTGCTCAACCCGGATTGCCTCGTCGAGCCGGATACGATCGCCCGCATGGCGGCGCATGTCGACGTCCACACGGGCATCGTCGGCGCGGTCGTATGCGATAGCGAAGGCCGGCCCGATCCGGCCTCGCGGCGGCGCGATCCCCTGCTGCGCCGGTCGCTCGCCACGAAGCTGGGCCGCGGAGGCGACACGGGCATCGATATCGCGGGGCCGATCCCGGACGGGGCCGAAGAGGTCGAGATCGTTTCGGGAGCGATCATCCTCATCCCGCGCGAGGTCTTCGAGCGTCTCCATGGATTCGACGAGGCCTTCTTCCTGCACTGCGAGGACATGGACCTCTGTCGCCGCGCCCGCGATGCCGGTTACAAGGTGCTGCTCGCCGGCGACGTTCGCGTGTTGCACGGCAAGGGCGGTTCCAGCCGGCACCGGCCCGTCTTCGTCAGCCGGCACAAGCATCGCAGCATGTACCTGTGGTTCCGCCGCCACGACCCCGCCGCGCGCAACCCACTGGTGCGCGCCGTCGTATGGCTGGGCATTCGTGCCCATTTCCTCCTGAAGATTCCCGGCCAGCTCCTGCGGAAGCGCCGATGAGTGGGACGGCGCGTGGCGGTGGTCTCGCCACCCTCGGCCTGCTTGCGGTCACGGCGATCTGGGGTTCCACCTTCGTCCTGATCAAGGACGTGGTCGGCCGGATGTCCGTGGTCGATTTCCTCGCGGTGCGATTCGTCATCGCCGCGGTGACGATGTTGCTGCTTTTCGCGGTGCCACTGAGACGGCTCGACCGCAAACAGCGCCTGCGTGGCTTCGGCCTCGGCCTGCTCTATGGCGTCGCGCAATGGTTGCAGACCGAAGGACTGGCACGCACCTCGCCCAGCGTGAGTGGCTTCGTCACCGGCATGTACGTGGTGATCACGCCGATCCTCGCCTTGCTGCTGTTCCGCCAGCGCATGCCATGGAGCACCTGGCTCGCCGTGGCGCTTGCGACCGTGGGCCTGGGAGTGCTGGCGTTGAACGGCTTCGAGGTGGATACGGGCGTATTGCTCACGCTGGCCTCGGCGGCGCTGTACGCCTTGCACATCGTCGGGCTGGGCCACTGGTCGAAGCCGGGCGATGCGTTCGGCATGTCCGCGATCCAGATGGCCGGTATCGCCACCGTCTGCCTGGCGATCACCTTGCCGCATGGCGGACCGGCCATGCCACCGGACGCCAAGGCGTGGATCGCCGTGCTCTACATGGCCCTGGTCGCCGGCGCGCTGGCGATGCTCGTGCAGACCTGGGCCCAGGCACACATGCCGGCGACGAGGGCCGCGATCGTGATGACGACCGAGCCGGTGTTCGCTGCCGGCTTCGCGGTGCTGTTGGGGGTCGACGCGCTCACCGTGCGCATGCTCGGCGGTGGTGGGCTCGTGCTGGCGGCGATGTACATGGTGGAGCTCGCGCCGCGCTTCCGCCGGAAGAAGCCGGCGGAAGCGTTGCATCACGAAGTGTGAGCAGGCTGCGGGGTCACTTCGTGGCCTTGTCCACCGAGAACTTGTAGATCATCAGGTTCCGGTAGGTCTGGCCCGGCTCCAGCCGCGCCGAGCCGAACTCCGGGCGGTTCGGTGTGTCGGGGTAGAGCTGGGGCTCCAGCGCGAACGCATCGCCCTGGCGATAGACGCCGCCGGACTTGCCCGAGGTGGTCGCGTCGAGGAAGTTGCCCGAGTAGAACTGCAGGCCCGGTTGCGCCGACCACAGGGAAAGCACGCGTCCACTCTTCGGATCGCTGACCCGCGCCACTTCGCGCGGTTGCGCGGCCTCTTTGCGCGAAACCACCCAGTTGTGGTCGTACCCGCGGCCGAACACCAGCTGTTGTTCCTTCGCGTCGCGGATGTCGCGGCCGATCGGCTTGGCCTTGCGGAAATCGAAGTCGCTGCCGGCCACGTTGCGTATTTCGCCCGTGGGAATGGCGGTTGCGTCGGTCGGCAGGTAGGCGTCGGCGGCGATCATCAGCTTCTGGTCCATCACACTCCCCGAACCTTCACCGGCGAGGTTCCAGTAGGCATGGTTGGTGACGTTGACGATGGTCGGCGCGTCGGTCGTCGCCGTGTACTCGATGGTGAGTTCGTTCTTGTCGTCGATCGAGTACGTCGCGGTGGTGGTGAGCTTGCCGGGATAGCCCTGGTCGCCGTCGGGGCTGACATAGGTGAGGGTGACGCTGGGTCGGGCGCCGGACTCCACCTTGTCGACGGTCCAGACGACCTTGTCGAAGCCGAGCTTGCCGCCATGCAGCGAGTTCGGGCCATCGTTGACCGGCACCGTGTACTGCTTGCCATCCAGGGTGAAGCGCCCCTTGGCGATGCGATTGGCATAGCGGCCCACGGTATCGCCGAAGTACTGCGGCTTGGCGAAGGTTCCCTTGATGTCCGGGTAACCGAGCACGATGTCGCCGGGCTTGCCGTTGCGGTCGGGCACTTCCAGGGCGTAGAGCGCGGCGCCCAGCGAGAGGATCTTCGCCGTCATGCCGTGGCCGTTGGTGAGTGTGACCAGCGTCACGTCCGTGCCGTCCGGCGTGCTGCCGAACGATGCCTTCGTTGCTTCGCCGGCCGTCGCGGCGGTGGTGGTGGCCAGCAGGATCGCGGTGGCCAGGCTCGTTACGAACTTCATCGCAAGTCCACTCCCTTCGGTAAAGTCAGGCGACCAAACCACATTTGTCCGACAAATGACAAGCTGCGCCGCGTCATCGCCTCGCCGGTGGGTGCGGCTACGATGTGCGCCGGGTAGCACATCGGGAAGGGCCCATGGCATTGAAGGCGGCAAGCGCGCGGAACCTGCACGCGCAGGTGATCGAGGATATCGGCAGCTCGATCGTGGGCGGCGTGCTGCGACCGGGGGACGCCTTGCCCGGCGAGTCGCAACTGGCCGGGCAGATGGAGGTCAGCCGTACGGTGCTACGGGAGGCACTGAAGGTGCTGGGGTCCAAGGGGCTGATCGAGACGCGCCAGAAGACCGGCATGCGCGTGCGCGACCCGCGTCATTGGAACCACCTCGATGCCGACGTCCTCGCCTGGCGTTGCGCGGCCATGCCGACCGATGACTTCGTCGAGAAACTGGTGGAAATGCGCGGGATCATCGAGCCAGCGGCGGCGATGGCGGCGGCGCGACGGCGCGACCCGGCGCAACTGGAGACGATCGCCGAGGCCCTCGAAGCCATGGACGGGGCGGAAGACCTGGATGCCTGGGCCGAGGCCGACCTGCGCTTCCACGAGGCGGTGCTCGCGGCGACGAACAACGAGTTGTTGAGCTCGCTGTTCGCCGTGATCGAAACCGCCCTGGCCACGTTCTTCGTGATGTCCGCGCGTAACGCGAAGAACTTCAAATACTCGCTGCCGCAGCACCGGGCGGTGTACGAAGCCATCCGCCGCCGCCGTCCGAACGAAGCCGCGGCGGCCATGCACTCGATGATCGCGGATTCGCGGGCGAACATGCGCAAGCGTCGCCGCGGGTAGCGGGGACCTCAGCAGCAGCGGCCGCCCGTGCCGCGGTACCTCGCTTCCTGCCGCTCCCGGAAGAACTCGCCGTAGCTGGGCACGGCGCGCTCCGGGTGGTGCTCGCGCAGGTGTTTCACGTACACGTCGTAGTCGGGCACGCCGCAGCAGAGGCGGGCGGTCTGGACCGCCCACTTCCACAGCGAGCGAGGTGCCGTTCGTGCATCGGGGTTCATGGCGTCGTCCTCAGGGAGCCACGCTGGACAGCGCGACGTAGGGTTCCTCGTGCGCGGTCGGGTGGTTGGCGCGCCAGGCGCGGGCGATGGCGCGGAGCGAGAAGAACAGCATGGTCAGGACCAGAAGCATGAACAGGGCGGTGAGTGCCATGTCCACGCGGTTGTTGGTGACGATCCGCTGCATTTCGTCCATCGACTTGGCCGGCGCGAGCAGCTTGCCGCTGGCCATCGCATCGGCGTACTTCTGCGCCGCCGCGGTGAAGCTGATCTTGGCGTCGAAGATCTTCTGCCAACCGGCGGTCAACGTGCAGGTCACCAGCCACGCGGCGGGCACGGCGGGTATCAGCACGAAACGCTCGCGCTTGAGTTTCACGGTGACCACGGTGGCGAGCATCAGTGCGATCGCCGCGAGCATCTGGTTGGCGATGCCGAACAAGGGCCATAGCGTGTTGATGCCGCCCAGCGGATCGACCGCGCCCTGGTACAGGAAGTATCCCCAGAGGCCGACGCAGATCACCGTGGCGACGACGTTGCCGAGCCAGGATTCGGTCCGCTTGAGCGGTGCCCAGGCCATGCCGGCCAGTTCCTGGATCATGAAGCGACCCACGCGTGTGCCGGCATCGACCGTCGTGAGGATGAACAGGGCCTCGAACAGGATGGCGTAGTGGTACCACAGGGCCATCATGCCCTCGCCGGGCATGATTCCGTGGAGCAGCTGCGCCATGCCCACCGCGAGCGTCGGTGCGCCGCCCGCGCGCCCGAGGATGGTGCTCTCACCGATGTTCTTCGCCGTCTCGGTCAATTCGGCCGGCGTGACCAGGAAACCCCAGGTGCTGATCGTCTGCGCGGCCTGCTCGGCCGTGGTGCCGACCAGGGCGCCGGGGGAGTTCATGGCGAAGTACACGCCCGGATGCAGCGAGGCCGCCGCGATGAGCGCCATGATGGCGACGAAGGCCTCCATCAGCATGCCGCCATAGCCGACGATGCGTGCCTCGCCCTCGTTGGCCAGCAGCTTCGGCGTGGTGCCGGAGGCGATGATGGAATGCCAGCCCGACACCGCGCCGCAGGCGATGGTGATGAACAGGAACGGGAAGAGATTGCCCGAGAAGACCGGGCCCGTGCCGTCGATGAACTTCGTGACGGCCGGCATCTGCAGTGTCGGCGCCGCGAGGAAGATGGCCAGGGCGAGCAGCACGATCGTGCCGATCTTGAGGAAGGTGGACAGGTAGTCGCGTGGCGCGAGCAGCAGCCATACCGGCAGTACCGAGGCGAAGAAGCCGTAGCCGATCAACAGCCACGCCAAGCCTTTCGCGTCGAAATCGAACAGGGCGGACAGGGCCGGCGTGTCGGCGACGGTCTTGCCGTACCAGATCGACGCCAGCAGCAGGACCAGGCCGATGATGGAAACCTCCAGGATGCGGCCCGGCCTGATGTAGCGCAGGTACAGGCCCATCAGAAGCGCGATGGGGATCGTCGCGGCGACGGTGAAGGTACCCCAGGGGCTGTGCGTCAGCGCCTTGACCACGACCAGCGCCAGCACGGCCAGCACGATCATCATCAGCACGAGTACGCCGACCATGGCGATGACGCCCGGGACTTCGCCCAGTTCTTCGCGCAGCATGTGGCCCAGCGAGCGGCCGTCGCGTCGCAGCGAGAGGCCGAGGATCATGAAATCCTGCACGGCGCCGGCGAAGACGACGCCGACCAGGATCCACAGCGTGCCGGGCAGGTAGCCCATCTGCGCGGCGAGCACGGGGCCGACCAGGGGACCCGCGCCGGCGATGGCGGCGAAATGGTGCCCGAATACCACCCACTTGTCGGTCGGCACGTAGTCGAGGCCGTCATTACGCAGGACGGCGGGCGTGGCGCGCGTGGGGTCGAGCTGGAGCAGCCGGGTGGCGATCAGCCGGCTATAGAACCGGTAGCCGATGAGAAAGACGGCCACCGACGCGGTGACCAGCCATATGGCGTTGATGGGCTCGCCGCGCCGCAGGGCGACGACACCGAGGCACCAGGCGCCGACGATGGCGATGGCGGTCCACAGGATCTTGCCCGCGGGACTGGGTTTGGGAATGGCGCTTTGCATGTCGTGCTCCCCTTGCGGATGCGACAAGGGTCGTCCTGCATGCCTTGGGGGTCAATCTCCGCAAGGCATTTGGCGTATTAGCCATTGGTCGAATGGTCAAGGAGGCCCGGTGCGTGCCGCGCCGGACCAAAAGGCTTGAGCCGGGCGCGTTCCGGCGCCATGCTGCGGGTATCCCCACTCCCCAGGGAAAAACCCATGATTCGCGAGATCCTCAAGATGGGTGACGAGCGCCTGTTGCGTATCGCGCCGCCCGTTCCTTCCGGGATGATCGGCTCGGCCGAACTCGAGGCCCTCATCCAGGACATGTTCGACACCATGTACGACGCGGGTGGCGTAGGCCTGGCCGCGCCCCAGGTCGGGGTCGACCTGCAACTGGTGATCTTCGGGTTCGACAGCAGCGAGCGCTACCCCGATGCGCCACCGGTGCCGCAGACCATCCTGCTCAATCCGGTGATCACGCCTCTCTCCCAGGATATGGAGGAGGCCTGGGAGGGTTGCCTGTCCGTGCCGGGACTGCGTGGTGCCGTGAACCGCTACTCGTTGATCCGCTACCAGGGCATCGACCCGAAGGGCTCGCCCATCGACCGTACCGCCGAGGGGTTCCACGCCCGCGTGGTGCAGCATGAATGCGATCACCTTATCGGTCGCCTGTATCCCTCGCGCATCACGGATTTTACGAAGTTCGGCTTCACCGATGTGCTGTTTCCCGGCATGGACATCGGGGACGACTGAGAATTTCCGGAGTTACTCGGCGTCCGCCAGTGCTTCGATGATGACCAGCAGGGCCTTGCGGCGCTCCTTCGGCAGGCGGCTGACGAGCCCCACCAGTCGCAGTTGCTCGCGAGAATCCGCGCGGTAAAGGGCGGGACTTTCGCGCACGCCGGTGGCGCCGTTTGGCGAACCGCGGCCGGTGGCCAGCCATTCGAAATTGACGCCGAACCGCGTCGCCATGTCGATCTGGCGCTCCAGTTCGGGCAAGCCCAGGTCGCTGAGCCATTTGCGAGCCGTTTCCCGGCTGACGTCGAAAAGGTCGGCAAGCTGGGTGATGCGGCCGCGGCCTTTCTTCACGCCGGCCATGTCCAGCGCGACATGCAGGCGTTGGGAAAAACCTCGGTTGATAGGTGGCATGACAACTCCGGTGGAACGCTGTGGCGCTTCTAGCCCGGTATTGTTCGATAGCGCGGAGCGGCAGCGTAAGCCTTTTGCAGTTGCTAAATCGTACAATTTGCGACTGCTTTTGGTTTTGCTACTTAAATACGGAACAAGTTGACCGATTTTCTCATTTCATCGGCCGCTCGATGTGCTAGGTCGGCAAAGTCGGGACCGGCACTAGCGTAGAGGATGGCGCGCGAGGAGGAAATCATCAGGCCCGTTCCATCGGCTGTCCTGCCGTTGGTCATCACCGCTTCGATGTCGCCCCCCTGTGCCCCGATGCCCGGCACCAGCAGGGGCATGTCGCCCACCACCCGGCGGACCCGGCCAAGCTCTTCCGGCCAGGTTGCCCCGGTGACCAGCGCGCAGTTGCCGTTTCCGTTCCAGTCGCGGGCGATGGTCTCGGCCACGCGGATGTAGAGCGGCTCGCCGCCACAGTCGAGTGCCTGGAAATCCTTGCCGCCCGGATTGGATGTGCGGCAAAGCAGGATCACGCCCTTGTCGGCGCGTTCCAGGAACGGGGCGATGGAGTCGTGGCCGAGATAAGGGTTCAGTGTGACCGCGTCGGCATCGTAGCGGTCGAAGGCCTCCGCCGCGTAGTGCTTCGCCGTCGAACCGATATCGCCACGCTTGGCGTCGAGGATCACCGGGATGCCCGGATACGTGTCGTGGATGTAGGCGATCAGCCGTTCCAGGACGCCTTCCGCGCGTTGCGCGGCGAAGTGGGCGATCTGCGGCTTATAGGCGCAGACCAGGCCGGCGGTGGCGTCGACGATGTCGCGGCAGAAGGTGAAGATGCCTTCGTTACCCGAGAGCCCGGCGGGCAGGCGGCCCGGCTCGGGGTCGAGGCCGACACAGACCAGGGAATCGTTGCGACGCCAGGCGTCCTTCAGGGCGTTGGAGAAGTTCATGGGCGGCACCGCTTTTGGGTTGGACCGGGTCGAACTGGATCGCGGCCGAGGCCGCTTCCCACCCGTAGGTGGCGGCTTTGCCTACCTTCGGGTGGAACTCAGCCCCGGGTGAGAAGCAGCTTCCGGTAAGAAGCCGCTCCCAGGTTCCAAGTGAGAAGTCGCTCCCGGGTGGGAAGCCGCTCCCGGGTGGGAAGCGGCCTTGGCCGCGATCGGCCTCGTATCAGACCAGCTTCTTGTACTTCACGCGCTTGGGACCGGCATCGTCGCCCATGCGGCGCTTCTTGTCGGCTTCGTACTCGTTGTAATTGCCCGGGAAGAACTCGACGTGCGAATCGCCTTCGAACGAGATGATGTGCGTGGCGATGCGGTCGAGGAACCAACGGTCATGCGAGATGACCACCGCGCAGCCCGGGAATTCGAGCAGGGCGTCTTCCAGCGCGCGCAGCGTCTCGACGTCGAGATCGTTGGAGGGTTCGTCCAGCAGCAGCACGTTGCCACCCTGGAGCAGGGTCTTGGCCATGTGCAGGCGGCCACGCTCACCGCCAGACAACTGGCCGACGATCTTCTGCTGGTCGGTGCCCTTGAAGTTGAAGCGGCCGATATAGGCGCGCGACTGGATCTCGAAGTTGCCGATGGTGAGGATGTCCGAGCCGCCAGAAACCTCCTGCCACACGTTGTTCTTCGGATCGAGAGCATCGCGCGACTGGTCGACGTAGGCGAGCTTGACCGTGTGGCCCAGCTTCACCTCGCCGCTGTCCGGCGTTTCCTTGCCCATGATCATCTTCATCATGGTCGACTTGCCGGCGCCGTTCGGGCCGATCACGCCGACGATGGCGCCCGGTGGGATCTTGAACGAGAGGTCCTCGATCAGTACGCGGTCGCCGAACGACTTCGTGACGTTCTTGAACTCGATCACTTCCTGGCCCAGGCGCTCGCCAGGCGGAATGAAGATCTCGTTGGTCTCGTTGCGGCGCTGGTACTCGACCGAGTTCAGTTCCTCGAAGCGGTTGAGACGGGCCTTGCCCTTCGATTGGCGACCCTTCGCCGCCGAGCGCACCCACTCCAGTTCCTTCTTGATCGCCTTCTGGCGCGATTTTTCCTGGTTGGCTTCCTGCGCGAGACGCTGGTCTTTCTGCTCCAGCCACTCGGTGTAGTTGCCCTTCCAGGGAATGCCGCGACCGCGATCGAGTTCGAGGATCCATTCCGCGGCGTTGTCGAGGAAGTAGCGGTCATGGGTGACGGCCACCACGGTGCCCGGGTAGTCGTGCAGGAAGGTTTCCAGCCAGTCGACCGATTCCGCATCCAGATGGTTGGTCGGCTCGTCGAGCAGGAGCATGTCCGGCTTGGACAGCAGCAGGCGGCACAGCGCCACGCGGCGCTTTTCGCCGCCGGACAGGGGACCGATCTTCGCGTCCCACGGCGGCAGTCGCAGCGCATCGGCCGCGACTTCGAGCTGGCGCTCGAGGGCATGGGCGTCGTTGGCGGCCAGGATGCCCTCCAGGGCCTCCTGCTCCTTGGCCAGCTTGTCGAAATCGGCGCCTTCCTCGGCGTAGGCCGCGTAGACCTCCTCGAGGCGCTTCTGGGCGTCGAGGACTTCCGAGACGCCTTCCTCGACCGCTTCGCGAACGGTCTTGTTCGGATCGAGATCCGGTTCCTGGGCGAGGTAGCCGATCTTGGTGCCCGGATTGGCGCGTGCCTCACCCTGGAAATCGGTGTCGACGCCGGCCATGATCCGCAGGACCGTGGACTTGCCCGCGCCGTTGATGCCCAGCAGGCCGATCTTGGCGCCCGGGAAGAACGACAGCGAGATGTCCTTGATGATCTGGCGCTTCGGGGGGACGATCTTGCTCACCCCGTTCATGGTGTAGATGTATTGCATGGACGCTCCGTAAGGCACAGCCGCGCCCCCGGCTGGATGCCGGGTGGGCAAACCCCAATTGTACCGCGTCCGGCCGGCCCATGCCCCGTTCCGCCCGGCCTTCGTCCGGGTCGCGAAAACGGGTGGGGGAGGGGTTTCCCCTCCCCCTGGCCCCGTTACAACGCGCCGTGGGCGATGTAGTCGCGGATTCGTGCCCGGTTCTTGTCCGAGTACACGTAGCAGTGCGAGCGGAACGGTGAGTGGTTTCCATACATGTTCGTCTCGCACCACCAGCCGCCATAACGAATTTCCGCGTCTTCGTGCAGCGCCCCGAGCGTGTGGCCAAGTTCGTGCGCGATGATGGTGTAGCCCCCGGCCTTCGATGCGATGGCCTCACTCTTGTTCCGGAGCGCGACGCCCGAAAGGCCGGGCGATATCTCGTTCTTGGTGAACAGCAGGTACTTGTCCTTGTGGGTACGCCGGTAGCCCTGTTTCTCCACCAGTTCGGCCACTACGCTCGTCCAGCGCGTGATGGAGGCGTTGCCCCCATATTTCATGTCGGTCACCCCCGGTATCCGGCCGACGACGTCGACCTTGATAGCCTGGTCGGGCACGATCTTCTCCCTGAGTTCCGCGAGCCACCAGGACAGGTAGTCGCGGTACAGGTCGTGCCCGTCGACGATGCCGGTATCGTCGTGCACGAAGATATTGATCGTGAGCGGAGCGTCTTTCGCCGCCCGCTCCGGAAACACGACATGTACCGTACCCGTGCCGCTCGACCCTTGGGCGATGGGGTCCGGTTGGCCGGAGTATTCGATGGGGTCCGCTCCCGCGCGGATCACATGCTCGGTCTCGTCCGTTCCAAGGGTGAAGCCCCGTGTGTCGAGATTGTCGTCACGCAGCATCGTCACGTCCACGTGGTCGGCGCGGCGGGAGACGACCGCCCGGGCACCGTCGATGCGCGCGTCGAACATGTCGATGGTGTCGCCGTTGGGCATCCGGATGTCCACGGCCATCCGCGAAAGCAACGTCAGTGACCCGGCCTCGCTTTCCTCGATATCGTGTTCGTTGTCCCGGGGAAGGAGGATCGTCTGCGGCAACCCCGCGGCAAGGGCCCGGTCGAACCGCGCGACGACGGAGATCTCGTCGTCCGGCCCGTCCGTGGCGATCGACGGCGACATGGCGCAACTCGCGCCGAGAACCGCGACGGTAGTACGCAGCATGGTCATCGGATGTTTCATGTGGCTTTCCCTGGCTTGATTGGTGATCCTCATTTTGTCCGTCCGATGATGCGTCCCAAACCAGCGCGATGAGGCGCTGGCGTGTATCCGGGACGGTGTATCGGGACAGGTTTATCCGGCTAGCCGGGTAGTCCGTGCGCCGATCCCTTCAATGGATGAACGCGAGCATCAATCCTCCGACCATCGGCTGTGCTTGATGAACCCTTCGCCCGTCCTGACGTAGTCGTCGATCAGGCTCATGTTCGCGCGCGAGTACACGTAGCAATTCGAGCGCAGGACAAGACTGGGCGCATACATGTTCGTCTCGCACCACCAACCCTGGTAGCGCACCTCGGCGCGTTCGTGCTTCGCTCCCAGCAGGTGTCCGAGCTGGTGGGCGACTTCCGGGTACCTCCCGTCGAGCGACGCCATGCCATCGAACCCTTTCTGCCACGAGCGCCCGTAGCGATCGGGTTCGACCATGCCTTTGGTGACGAGCAGGAACTTGTGGCGGTAGGTGCGCGGGATGCCTCGTTCGCTGGCGTAGCGTTCCATGGCGTCGGACCAGTCGTGGAGCGTACCGAGGTAGCCGTAGCGGACGTCCGTGACGCCGGCGATGTCCCGGCTGTAGAGAACGTCGACCACTCTTCCGGGCGCGATCCTGCGCTGGAAATCGGCGAGCCACCAGGCGACGTAACCTGCATGGATGTGATGCGAGTACGTGCCGCGGGTGTCGTCGTGAAGGATCAGGTGGAAGGTGAGGCGATTGGGCTTCAATTCTTCCGCGGTGTCGGGAGCGGCGGGGGTGTCGGGGATGTTGGTGGGTGCGGACGGAGAGGCTTCCACGGCCGCTCGCGCGGACCGGCCACGCGGATCGCCCGCCAGGGTTTCATGCTCGACCTCGTCGCTCCCCTCGGTATAGCCCGTGACGTCGATGCCCGAGCGGGTGAGCGATGTGATGTCGAGATGGCCGCGCGATCGGGTCACGACGGCCCTGGCGCCACGCCACATGCCGTCATATGTGACGCCATGCGTCCCGTCGGCGAAGACGACATCGCCTTCGAGCCTGCCTTCGATGCGCAGGTCGTCGTCGCCGCGGGCCTGACCTGACTTCGACCCGGTCAACCGCAACCGCGCGGGTAGACCTTGTGCGATCGCCGCGTCGAACCTCGCGACGGCGGTTGCATTGGTGCTTTCCGCCGGCGATATCGGTTCGTGACGCGCGGCTTGCGCGCTGAACGCCGCGCAGCAGGCAAGCGCCATCGAGGTACTCAGGATCACGCGGGAGTGTGTCTTGCGGTCGTGGTTGGGCATGGTTCGTCCTTGGGTCCGGGTGGAGATGTCGCGGTCGTGATGGATGCGCGCGAGGCCGCCCAGTATTCGCGATGCACCGGTTGTCGCTTGCAGTCCCCGCCCACGCGAACTCGTAGGTGCCGAACGTGGAATCTTCGGTGCGCCTTTACGCCGCTCAGCGGGGAGGGCGGTAGTCCATCAGGCGGCGTATACGGTCGACGTTAGGCAGGCTGTAGGCCTTGC
This sequence comes from Luteibacter sp. KNZ12-1A, assembly GCF_056755675.1. Taxonomy (NCBI): domain Bacteria; kingdom Pseudomonadati; phylum Pseudomonadota; class Gammaproteobacteria; order Lysobacterales; family Rhodanobacteraceae; genus Luteibacter; species Luteibacter sp. KNZ12-1A. The sequence goes on from NZ_JBPGXU010000014.1 coordinate 20,332, forward strand.
ACAGCACGGTGGGATCTACCGGGTACATGATGGTGTCGCAGGTGGAGAAGGGGCCGGTGAATCGCCGCTCCGCGTTTCCATGCGAGGCATTCAGCATGTGGCCGATTTCGTGGGCGGGCACGGCGATGCTGCCTGTGGTGCTAGCCATGGCGTACGAGCCCGGCTGCCCATTCGCGATGCCGGCGGCGCCGGGCTCGACCGATTTTCCATTCACCAGGAGGATCTCGCGGCTGCGCATGATGGTCGAGGGTGGTGCGAGTTCGGGATGGAGGTATTCACGTGCCACATCTATCCACTGGGACAGCGCGCCCTTGTGACCGTACGAGGGCTGGGTCACCCCCGGAATGTTCCGGCGAAGATGAACGTGGACGCGCCGATCCTCCAGCACGTCGAACTCCATGCGCTTGATCCACCAACCGAAGAATCGCGCAAAAATGTCGTCGTCGTTGAGGCGCACGTCGTCGTGCACGAAAGCGAATACGTGCAGGTCCTGGGATTCCTTTTCATCCGTGGGGTCGTCCGCGAGATACTCTCCGCTCTCATGCGTGGGTTCCTCGTCGATCGGTCCCTGTGGCGACCCGTCATTCACTGGCAAGACATCCTCGGTCGGATGTTCCGCACCGGTCCTGAACGCGGTGGAGCGCAGCATCCGGTCATCGATCGACGTGATGTGCAGGTTTGTTCCGTGGCGCAGCGCCACGGCGTCGCGACCACGGAATTGAACATCATAGAGTTCCACGGGGCGGGCGTCGGAGTAGGTGGAGCGGCTCTCGACCCGGCGGCGCACAACGAGTTCGTCGTTCGCGGGTGTCGTGGCCATGGTCTGTGCCGGGTCGCGCGCGCCGGTCGAGACGACGGCAGGGAGGCCTGCGGCCACCGCCGTGTCGAAGCGGCCCGGCACGTCGGGCGCCGGGTCACGAGTCGCCGCGGAGACCGCCAGCGGGGAAAGGCTGGCAAGAGCCAGCCCAAGGCAAAGCCGGCGCAGCCGGCCGCTATCCATGGTTCTCATGGGATTCCTTTCAGTTTGGGGATGGGCGTGCGAGCCCGGGGGTAGCCTACGTTCGCCGGCTGTGATCCGCTACGCAGAAGAAAGCGGGCGCGGGTACCGCCTACGCCATCGAGCGGCATACGCCCGCGTATGTGCCGTCCCTTGCCGCTAAATACCCCGATTCAGGCGGGTGGTGGCCGCAAACTGCCGCTAACGCTACACTTTCGGTCTTCTTTCCCCACCCGTTCCCATGAGGTCGAGATGTTCCCGAAGGATGCAACGATCGCCGGCTATGACGACGAACTCGCCAAGGCCATCGCCGACGAGACCCGTCGCCAGGAAGATCACGTCGAGTTGATCGCCTCGGAGAACTACGCCAGCCCGCGCGTGATGGAAGCCCAGGGCTCCTCGCTGACCAACAAGTACGCGGAAGGCTATCCCGGCAAGCGTTACTACGGTGGCTGCGAATACGTCGACATCGCCGAGAAGCTGGCGATCGACCGCCTCAAGAAGCTGTTCGGCGCCGACTACGCGAATGTCCAGCCGCACTCCGGTTCGCAGGCCAACCAGGCGGTGTACTTCGCCCTGCTCCAGCCGGGCGACACCATCCTGGGCATGAGCCTCGCCCACGGCGGCCACCTCACCCACGGCGCCAAGGTGAACTTCTCGGGCAAGATCTTCCATGCCGTGCAGTACGGCATCGATGCGGACACCGGGCTGGTGGACTACGACGAGATCGAGAAACTCGCCGTCGAGCACAAGCCGAAGATGATCGTCGCCGGCTTCTCCGCGTATTCGCAGGTGCTCGACTGGGCGCGCTTCCGCGCCATCGCCGACAAGGTGGGCGCGTACCTGTTCGTGGACATGGCGCACGTCGCCGGTCTCGTGGCCACGGGGCATTACCCGAACCCCATCGACCATGCGCACGTGGTCACGTCCACCACGCACAAGACCCTGCGCGGTCCGCGCGGCGGCATCATCGTCGCCAAGGGGCTTGGCGAGGAGCTGGAAAAGAAACTGCAGTCCATCGTCTTCCCGGGCATCCAGGGCGGACCGCTGATGCACGTCATCGCGGCCAAGGCCGTGGCCTTCAAGGAAGCGCTGGAACCCGCCTTCAAGGAATACCAGGCCCAGGTGGTCAAGAACGCCAAGGCGATGGCGAAGACCTTCATGGAGCGTGGCTACAAGATCGTTTCCGGCGGCACGGAAAACCATCTCATGCTGATCGACCTGATCGGCCGCGACGTCACCGGCAAGGACGCGGAGGCCGCGCTCGGCAAGGCGCACATCACGGTGAACAAGAACGCGGTGCCGAACGATCCGCGTTCGCCCTTCGTCACCTCGGGGCTGCGCGTGGGCACGCCCGCGATCACCACCCGCGGTTACAAGGAAGCCGATGCCATCGAGTTGACCCAGTGGATCTGCGACGTGCTCGACGCACCCGCGGACGCCGCCGTGATCGCCTCGGTACGCGACAAGGTCACCGCGCAGTGCGCCAGGTTCCCGGTTTACGGCTGATCGATGCACTGTCCGTTCTGCCAGCATGAAGACACGCGCGTCATCGACTCCCGTCTCACCGAAGACGGGAGCACGGTACGCCGCCGTCGCGAATGCCCGCAGTGCGGCGAGCGCTTCAACACCTTCGAGACGGCCGAACTGAAATTGCCGGCCATCGTGAAGTCCGGCGACCGGCGCGAGCCTTTCGACGAGCATAAGCTGCGGGTCAGCTTCGAGCGCGCCTTGCAGAAGCGCCCGGTCGCCAGCGACGCGGTCGATACCGCGATGCGCGCGGTGATCAACGACCTGCGCCGCATGGGCGAACGCGAAGTCCCCTCGCGCCAGGTCGGTGAACTGGTGATGCGTGAGCTGAAGAAGCTCGACCAGGTGGCCTACGTACGTTTCGCCTCGGTCTACCGGCGTTTCGAAGACGTCCACGCCTTCCGCGAGGAGATCGAGAAGCTGGAGCGTGACCTGCCGTCGCTCGAAGGCCTGCAACTGCCGCTGCTGGATGCGGCGCGGCGAGGGCGCAAGCCCTGATGTCGCGGCCGTTCTTCCCGGCCATGGACCATGTCCACATGGCCCATGCCCTGCGTCTGGCCGAACGCGGCCTGCATACCACCCAGCCCAATCCTCGGGTCGGCTGCGTGATCGCGCGCGGCGAGACGGTGCTCGGTACCGGATGGCACCAGCGGGCCGGCGAGCCGCACGCGGAAGTGTTCGCGTTGCGCGAAGCGGGTGAAGCCGCGCGCGGCGCCACCGCCTACGTCACCCTTGAACCTTGCGCGCACTTCGGCCGCACGCCACCGTGCGCCGATGCCTTGATCGCCGCGGGCGTCGGCCGCGTGGTGATCGCGCACGAGGATCCCTTCGACAAGGTCGCTGGCGCCGGCATCGAGAAGCTCCGCGCCGCCGGGATCGGCGTGCAGGTAGGCCTCATGCGCGACGCGGCGCACGAGCTCAACATCGGCTTCTTCAGTCGCATCCAGCGCGGGCGGCCCTGGGTGCGCGTCAAATTGGCGATGAGCCTCGACGGTCGCACCGCGCTCGCCGACGGTTCGTCGAAATGGATCACGGGCGAGGCCGCGCGAGCCGATGTGCAGCGCTGGCGTGCCCGTGCCTCGGCGATCCTCTCCGCCAGCGGCACGGTGATCGCCGACGACCCCCACCTCACCGTGCGCCTGCCCGGCGACGAGCGTTTCGTGCCGCCACTGCGTGCGATCCTCGACACGCGCCTGCGCACGCCGGCGGGCGCCCATGTACTCGACGACGCGGCACCGACGGTGCTGCTCCACGCGGAGAATGCCTCCGTGCCCGCGCACCTTGCCAGCGTCCAGCGTGCCGTCATTCGCGAGGACGATGGCGGCGGCCTCGACCTGCGCGCCGCGCTCCATGGGCTCGCCCAGCGCGATGCCAACGAAGTGCACGTGGAAGCCGGGCCGGTTCTATGCGGCGCGTTGCTTGCGGCCGGGCTTGCCGATGAACTGCTGGTTTACATCGCGCCCGTCCTGCTGGGCCATACGGCACGGCCGATGCTGACCTTGCCTCCACTGGACGACATGGCGTCGCGCTGGAAGCTCGACACCATCGACCGCCGCCAGGTCGGCGACGATACCCGTCTTCGGTTGCGCCCCACCGTCCAGCGAGGGTCCGCCGAGGTGGGCCGATAGCCGTGCCGCCGTTGACGCACGTTCGCTGGGGTATCGTCGGTTGCGGCGCCGTCACCGAGGTGAAAAGCGGTCCCGCCTTTTCGAAGGTACCGAACTCGTCGCTGGTGGCGGTCATGCGTCGCGACGCCGTCAAGGCGCGTGATTACGCGGAACGGCATGGCGTGCCGAGGTGGTACGACGACGCGCGCGGCCTGATCGCGGATGCGGAGGTCGATGCGATCTATGTCGCCACTCCGCCTTCCAGCCACCGCGAATACGCCTTGATGGCGATCGCGGCCGGCAAGCCGGTGTACGTCGAGAAGCCGATGGCTGTCGACCACGCGGAGTGCGAGGACATCGTCGCGGCGGGCGAAGCCGCCGGCGTGCCGGTGTTCGTGGCGTACTACCGTCGCATGCTTCCGCGCTTCCGCACCATCGCCCGCCTGCTTGGCGAGGGTGCCATCGGTACGCCGCGCATCGTCCAGGTCTTGCTCCACCAGCCGCTCGATCCGCGCTACCGCGATCGGGCCAACCTGCCGTGGCGGCTACGTCCGGAGATCTCCGGCGGCGGCATCTTCGTCGATATCGGTTGCCATACGCTGGATATCCTCGATTTCCTGCTCGGTCCCATCGTCGACGCACGAGGCTTGGCCTCCAACCAGATGGACGTCTATCCGGCCGAGGACACCGTGGCGATGGCGTTCCGTTTCGGCAGCGGCGTGCTCGGTACCGGCCTGTGGAATTTCGGTGCGGACCGGCGCGAGGATCGCGTGGAGATCGTCGGTGACCGTGGCCGGCTCATCTTCGCCACCTTCGGCGACGACCCGATCCGGCTCGAATCCGGTGGGCGTGTCGATGACATCCGCGTCGCCAACCCCGAACACATCCAGCAACCGCTGATCGAGAGCATCGTGGCGGAGCTGACAGGGCGGGGCACCTGTCCCTCGACGGCTCGCACGGGTGCGCGCACCAGTTGGGTGATGGACCAGGTGCTCCGCGGCTGATTCCTGCGCGAGAGCCGCCCCTGTGTGGGAGTCGGCTTGTGGGAGCCGGCTTTGCCGGCGATCCCGCGGCAGCGGGCCAGACCGAGGCAAGCACCCATCGCCGCTGAAGCGGCTCCCACAGGAGCGGAGTCGCCGCTATCGAGTTCGAGTGGATCGGGCAGGAGCGGACCCTGTGGGAGCCGGCTTTGCCGGCGATCCCGCGGCAGCGGGCCAGGGTGGGGCAAGCACCCATCGTCGCTGAAGCGGCTCCCACAAGAGCGGAGTCGCCGCTATCGAGTTGTCATTGGCCTGGGTGGCCCCATGTTATCCTGCGCCGGTTGGGGTCCCTCGGGACACCGGCTTCCATAGCGTCTTCAGGGCGGGGCGAAACTCCCCACCGGCGGTAGGTTTCCGCGAGGAAACGAGCCCGCGAGCGCTCCCGGTCCACCGGGAGGTCAGCAGATCCGGTCCGATGCCGGAGCCGACGGTCACAGTCCGGATGAAAGAAGACGGCGTCGTGCGCTCCTCGCCGGGTGCGTGTCGCCATGCGCCTTGGGGCGTTTTTCGCTCACCACCGCGGGAAACGTTTCATGAAAACCCAGCTTCGCCCCATCGCCTCCTTTCAGGGAGGCCACTGAACATGTTCACGGGCATTATCCAGGCCGTCGGCCGTATCGCGCGGCTGGAGCCGCGTGGCGGTGACGTCCGCCTCACCGTCGATGCATCCGGGCTCGACATGGCCGACGTCGCCCTCGGCGACAGCATCGCCGTTTCCGGTGTCTGCCTCACCGTGATCGACTTCGACGCGTCCGGTTTCGCCGCCGATGTCTCCAACGAAACCCTTTCCCACACGACGCTCGGCAAGCACAAGGCCGGCGATCCGGTGAACCTGGAGAAGGCGCTCCGCCTGGCCGACCGTCTCGGTGGCCACCTCGTCTCCGGCCATGTCGATGGCACGGGCAAGGTGGTGTCGGTGCTGCCCGACGGGCGATCGCAGCGCTGGACGTTCGAGGTTCCCGCCGACCTGGCGCGCTACATCGCCCACAAGGGCTCGGTGTGCATCGACGGCACGAGCCTCACCGTGAACGAAGTCACCGGAAACCGGTTCGGGGTCAACCTTATCCCCCATACGGTGGCACATACGGCATTCTCGGCGCGCCGTCCCGGCGATGCCGTGAACATCGAGGTGGACGTGGTCGCCCGGTATGTCGAACGCCTGCTTTCCAGCGGCGACGGCCCGCGCCTCGACGAGGCCTTCCTGAAGCAGCACGGCTTCGCCTGAGGAATACCGCGACATGTCATTCAACACCATCCCTGAGATCCTCGAGGACCTGCGCAACGGCCGCATGGTCGTGATCCTCGACGACGAGGATCGCGAGAACGAAGGCGACATCGTGATGGCCGCCGAGAAGGTGCGGCCGGAAGACGTCAACTTCATGGTTCGCGAAGCCCGCGGCCTGCTCTGCCTCACCCTCACCGAACAACGCACGCGCCAGCTCGGCCTCAAGCCGATGGTCAGCGACAACAGTTCGCCATACCACACCAACTTCACCGTCTCGATCGAGGCGGCCGAGGGTGTCACCACCGGCATCTCGGCGCACGATCGCGCGCACACCATCCAGGTGGCCGTGGCGAAGGAGGCGAAGCCCGCCGACATCACCATGCCCGGTCACATCTTTCCGCTGACCGCGCAGCCGGGCGGCGTGCTGACCCGCGCAGGACACACCGAAGCCGGATGCGACCTGGCGGCACTGGCGGGCCTCGAACCTTCCTCGGTCTTGATCGAGATCCTGCACGACGACGGCTCGATGGCCCGCCGTCCCGAACTCGAGGTGTTCGCCGCGAAGCACGGCCTGAAGATCGGCACCATCGCCGACCTGATCCGTTATCGCCTGGAGACGGAGAAGACGGTCGAGCGTGTCCATGAGGAAGACGTGGAGACGGAGTTCGGCGCGTTCCGCCTGGTCGCCTTCCGCGACCAGATCCGCCATGGATTGCATTTCGCCCTGGTCCGCGGCGACGTGGCCGACGGCGAGCCGGTACTGACGCGGGTGCACGTGCGGAACACATTGTCCGACGTGCTGCACCTGAAGCGTGACGATCTCGGCCAGACCGTGACCGATGCGCTGCGCCGCATCGACGCGGAGCGGCGCGGCGTGTTGCTCGTACTTTCCGGCGAGGATACCCCCGGGGCGTTGCTGGCGCGGCTCAAGCGCGACCATGCGCCGATGCCGCCGCCGAAGGACGACCAGGAATGGCGCCAACTGGGCCTGGGCGCGCAGATCCTCGCCGAACTCGGGGTAACCCGCCTGCGCGTGATGGGCACGCCGCGCAAGTTCGTCGGCATCGCGGGTTTCGGCCTGGAAGTCGTCGAGCAAGCGGGCTGATGCGAGGCCTCGGGTTGCGAAACGACGCCTCACAGCTTATTGCTAGCCCTTTCCCCGACGACGCCCCGCATGCCGCCCAGCTATGACATCCGCCTGATCGCCCCCTCCGGCTATCCACACAACCCAGAGGCCATGCGGCGCGGCGTCGCCCGCCTCGAAGCGGCGGGCCACCGGGTCACGGGCAAGGAAGTCCTGGCGCGGCGCGACCTGCGTTTCGCCGGCACCGATGCCCAGCGCGCGGCCGACCTGAACGCCTTGGCGGACCCCTCCCGCCCGCTGCCGGACATCGCCCTGGCGATCCGTGGCGGTTACGGAGCCCATCCGCTCTTGCCGATGCTCGATTACGAGGGCATCGGCGCCCGGCTGCGCGGTGCGCCCGTCGCCCTGGTCGGGCACAGCGATTTCACCGCCCTGCAATGCGCCCTGTATGCGAGAGGCGGCGTCGTCACCTTCGGCGGGCCCATGCTCGGGGCGGATTTCGGCGCGAGCGAACTCGATACCCTCACCTGGGACCATTTCTGGCACACGCTGGCCAGCGACGAGGTCCATGCCGAGTGGGTCGCCCCGTCCACCGAGGACGTGACCGCCAGCGGCACGCTGTGGGGTGGCAACCTGGCCATGCTCGCCGGCCTGGTCGGCTCCCCTTACTTCCCGGCGATCGAGGGCGGCCTGCTCTTCGTCGAGGACGTGGCCGAGCCTCCGTACCGGGTGGAGCGCATGCTTTACCACCTGCTCCATGCCGGCGTGCTGGGTACGCAGAAGGCCTTGCTGGTGGGCGATTTCACCAGCTACCGCGTTTCCGAATACGACAACGGCTACGACCTCGACGTGGCGCTGGAACGCATCGCCGAGGTGGCCGCCATCCCCGTGGTTCGCGGGCTGCCATTCGGTCACGGACCCGCCAAGCTCACGTTGCCGTTCGGGGCGCCCGGCCGCCTCGCCGTCGCCGCTGGACGCGCCACGCTCGATTTCGACGGCCACCCCAGGCCGAAAACCCCGTAAAATGTCCGGTCGCGCGGCGGCCTATTCGCCACAGGAATACCTTGCATGAAGATCATCGAAGGCGATTTCGCCACTCCCAAGGGCCGTTTCGCCATCGTGGCCGGCCGCTTCAATGCGTTCGTCGTGGAACCGCTCGTCCAGGGCGCGCGTGACACGCTGGTCCGCCACGGCGTGAAAGACGACGCCATCGACCTGATCCGCGTCCCCGGCGCATGGGAAATCGCGCAGGCCGCCTACAAGGTCGCCGGCTCGGGCAACTACGCCGCCGTGCTCGGCCTGGGTGCGGTGATCCGGGGATCCACGCCGCACTTCGACTACGTCGCCGGAGAAGCGGCCAAGGGCCTCGGCCAGGCCGCCTACGCCTCGGGCGTACCCGTGTGCTTTGGCGTGTTGACCACCGACAGCATCGAGCAGGCCATCGAACGGGCCGGCACCAAGGCGGGAAACAAGGGCGCCGATGCGGCCATGGTCGCCATCGAGATGGTCAACCTCTACACGAAGCTCGGGAAATGAGCAGCAACCCTCCGCATGGCATCGACCTGGCCGCGCGCTCGCGTGCCCGTCGCCGTGCCCTCCAGGCGCTCTATGCCTGGCAGGTCGGCGGCAGCAAGATGGCCAGTGTCATCGAGCAGTTCCGCCACGAGCAGGACATGGAAGTAGCCGATCTCGAATACTTCGAGGACATCCTGCGCGGCGTCGAGCAGCACGTTAAGGAGCTCGACGACGGCATCAAGCCCTTCGTCGACCGGGAGGTCGCGCAGATCGATCCGATCGAACGCGCGGCCTTGCGCATGGGGGCGTACGAGCTGAAGTACCGTCCGGACGTCCCCTACCGCGTCGTCATCAACGAGGCGGTGGAAGCCACCAAGCGTTTCGGTGCCGATCACGGCCACAGCTATGTGAACGGCGTGCTAGACAAACTCGCGACGCATTGGCGTACCGCCGAAAAGCGATCCTGATCCAGGCGCCGCGATTCCCGCGCGCTTTCTTTCCAAGGGAAACGCATGGAATTCGACCTGATCGAACGCATCCGCCGGCATACGGAAGTCCATCGCGACGACGTGATCGAAGGCATCGGTGACGATGCCGCCATCGTCGCGGTGCCGGCCGGCCGCGAGCTGGCCATCGCCGTCGACACCCTCGTCGAAGGGGTGCATTTCCCGCCCGGTACGTCGCCGGCCGACATTGGCTGGAAGGCGTTGGCGGTGAATCTTTCCGACCTCGCCGCCATGGGCGCCACCCCGGCGTGGGCCTTGCTGGCGCTTACGACGCCCGGTGGCGACGAGGCCTTCTTCGACGGCCTGGCCAGCGGCTTCGCCGAACTGGCCACGCCGTACCGGCTTGCCCTCATCGGCGGCGACACCACACGCGGTCCCCTGACCGTGACGGTCGCCGTGCATGGGTTCACGACGCCGGGCGAAGCCTTGCTTCGCTCGGGCGCGCGCGTGGGCGACGTGGTCATGGTCACCGGCACGCTGGGCGATGCGGCCGCGGGCCTGCGCTGCCTTGCCGAGGCCGACGCCTCGCCCTATGCCGTCCTGGTCGACCGGCTCAACCGGCCGACGCCACGTGTCTCGGCCGGGCAGGCGCTGCGTGGCATCGCCACCGCCTGCATCGATATCTCGGATGGACTCGTCGCCGACCTGGGCCATATCTGTACGGCCAGCGGCGTGGGTATCGACATCGAGGCCCCGTTGTTGCCGCGCTCGTCGGCGTTGCTCACTCACTTCGCGGAAGCCGACGCACTGGATTTCGCGCTCGGCGGTGGCGACGATTACGAACTCTGCTTCACCGTGCCGGCCGACCGGGCGGGCGAGCTGTCGAGCACGATGGCGCGCCTCGGCTGCGGCGCCACGCGCGTGGGCCGCGTCGTGGAAGGCAGCGGCGTGCGCGTGCTCGACGAGCGCGGCGGCGTGCATGAACCATCGCGCACCGGCTGGAACCATTTCGCCACGTGAGCACGAAATACACCCTCGACCCCGCCGATCGCCGCCGCCTGCTCGCTTCGCCGGCAGGGTGGATCGCCTGCGGTTTCGGCTCGGGCCTGACACCGAAGGCGCAGGGGACCTTCGGTTCGCTGGCGGCGATCCTTCCGTGGTTGCTGCTGCGCGACCTGCCGTTATCCGCCTGGATCGCCGTCGTCGCGGTGGCATTCGGCATCGGCGTATGGGCTTGCGATGTCGCCGGCCGCCTCCTCGGCGTGGCCGATCATCGCAGCCTGGTCTGGGACGAATTCGTCGGCCAGTGGATCGCCTTGCTGCCCGCGCTGCTCGCGCCATGGTGGGCGGTGGCGGCGGGCTTCATCCTGTTCCGCGTATTCGACGTGTGGAAGCCGTGGCCGATCGCCTGGTTCGACCGGCGTGTGAAAGGGGGGCTCGGCGTCATGCTCGATGACGTGATCGCGGGTATCGTCGCCGCCATCGTATTGTTCGCGATCCTCCACTTCATCCGTTAGGAATTCGCCATGGAATACCGTCGCCTCGGTTCGACCGGCCTCAAGGTCTCCGCACTTTCCTACGGTGCCTGGGTCACCTTCGGCCGGCAGGTGGGCCGCTCGCAGGCACGCGAACTCATCGCGCTCGCCTACGACCATGGCGTCAACTTCTTCGACAACGCGGAAACGTACAACGCCGGTGAAGCCGAGCGCCTGATGGGCGACGTCATCGCCGACCTGCGCCTGCCGCGCGATGCGTACACCGTGTCGAGCAAGGTGTACTTCGGCGCGAGCGAGCAACCCAAGCCGACCCAGCGCGGGCTATCGCGCAAGCACGTGTTCGACGCCTGCCACCAAGCCCTCGAGCGCCTGCGCGTCGATTACCTCGACATGTACTTCTGCCACCGTGCCGATCCCGACACGCCGGTGGAAGAAACGGTGCTGGCGATGGATACCCTGGTCCGCCAGGGCAAGGTGATGTATTGGGGTACCAGCGAATGGCCGGCCGCCTTGATCGAGGAAGCGCACCGCGTGGCGCGCGAGCGGAACCTCATCGCGCCGTCGATGGAACAGCCTCAGTACAACCTGTTGCACCGCGAGCGGTTCGAGCGGGAATACGCCCCGCTATACGAGCGCTACGGCATGGGCACCACGGTCTGGTCGCCGCTGGCCTCGGGCCTGCTCACGGGCAAGTACAACGACGGCGTGCCGGACGATTCGCGGCTGGGCCATCCCGATTACGCCTGGTTGCGCGAGGCCTTGCTGGAAGACGACGGCGCGCGCCTGAAGACCGTGCGCGCGCTCGCGCCGATCGCGGCCGACCTCGACCTTCCCCTCGCACGCTTCGCGCTGGCCTGGTGCCTGAAGAATCCGAACGTCTCGACGGTGATTCTCGGCGCGAGCAAGACCGCGCAACTGGAAGAAAACCTCAAGGCCCTCGACGCGCTGCCGCTGCTCGACGAGAGCGTCATGCGCCGCGTCGAAGCGGCATTGCTCGCTCAGATGTCGCCGTAGAGGGCTTGCAGGGCGGCGATCGCCGCCAGGCCGGCGGTCTCCGTGCGGAGGATGCGCGGGCCGAGTTTCAAGCCGAGGAAACCCGACGACGCGAGGGCGGCACGGTCGCGTTCGCCGAAGCCGCCTTCCGGCCCGATCGCGAGGATGGCTGACTCGCGCAGGCCGAGTTCGCCGGGGCGTTTGCTTCCTTCCGGAAGCAACGCAAGCCGTGGGGATGCATCGCCGTCGAGCGATGCCAGCCACGCCGACAAGGGCAGTGCCGGATCGATCGTGGGAACTCGGGCGCGGCCCGATTGTTCGCACGCGCTGGCGGCCACCGCGCGCCAATGGACGAGGCGTTTTTCCGCGCGTGCCGGATCGAGCTTCACCTCCGATCGTTCGGTGAGGATCGGCACGATGCGGGCGATGCCGAGCTCGGTCGCTTTCTGCACGATGAGGTCCATTTTCTCGCCACGGGCGACACCCTGGGCGAGGGTGAGTGCGAGCGGGGATTCGTTGGCGACAGCGCGCCCGCTGCCGACGGCCGCGACGACCTCACGCTTGCCCACGCCGACGAGGGTGGCGTCGTACTCCATGCCGTCGCCGCCTGAGAACAACACCACGGGCGCCCCCACGTCCAGCCGCAATACGCGGGCCACGTGCTCTCCCGCCTGGGCGGGCAGGGTGATCTCCTGGCCGGCGGCCAGGGCAAGGTCGACGTGGATGCGTATGGTGCGCATGATGTGTCTCGTGTCACGGAACGTGCATTGTAGCCAGCCCCACGGCCCGCTATCGTCCATGGGGTTTTCCGGGAGCCGCCCATGCCGATCGCTTGGTACTTCGATTTCGTCTCGATGTTCTCCTGGCTGCAATGGCAGTCGATCCGCGAACTCGCGGAGCGGCGCGAGGTGGCCCTGCGGCCGATCCTGTTCGGTGCGCTGCTCAAGGAAATGGGCCAGCGTGGCCCGGCCGAGATTCCGCGCAAGCGCGAATTCACCTACCGCTATGCGCAATGGCGTGCGCGCCAGGCGGGCATCCCGCTGCGGTTCCCGCCCACGCATCCGTTCAATCCGCTGCCGGCCCTGCGCCTGTGCATCGCGGCGGGGACCAGCGTGGAGGCGGTGGGCGCCATCTTCGAATGGATATGGGCGCACGGGCGTCCGGCGGATACGGCCGAGGCACTGGAGCCGCTGGCGTCGTCGCTCGGGATAGCCGATGTACGCGCCGCGCTGGCCGCTCCCGAGGTGAAGACCCGGCTGCAGGCCAATTTCGAACAGGCGATGCGGCAGCAGGTGTTCGGCGTACCCACGCTCGCCATCGGCGATGAATTGTTCTGGGGCGCGGACGCCCATGGTTTCGCGATGGACTACCTCACCCATCCGGACCTGTTCGCGGACGGCGAGATGGACCGCCTGGGCCATTTGCCGGTGGGCTTGTCGCGCGTCTAGGCCACCGCTTTCGCGATGCCCGCGATCGCGGTGTCGACCATGAAGTCGATCTCCGCCTCGCTGACCACGTAGGGCGGCATGAAATACACGACGTTGCCCAGCGGTCGCAGCAGCGCGCCGTGCTCCAGGCCGTGGCGATACACGCGCAGGCCCCGGCGTTCCACCGCGGCGAAAGGTTTGCGCGATGCCTTGTCGGCGACCAGCTCGATCGCGGCGATCATGCCGGTCTGGCGTACGTCGGCCACGTGCGGGTGATCCACCAGTGGCGCGATACGCGACGCCATGTGCGCGGCCAGGACGCGATTGCGCTCGAGCACGGGATCGTCGCGGAAGATCTTCAGCGTGGCGGTGGCCGCGCGGCAGGCGAGCGGGTTGCCGGTGTAGCTGTGCGAGTGCAGGAAGGCCTTGCCGGCGGCGTACTCGGCATAGAAGGCCTGGTAGACGTCGTTGGTGGTGACCACCGCGGAAAGCGGAAGGAAGCCTCCGGTAAGCCCCTTCGACAGGCACATGAAGTCCGGCGAGACACCGGCCTGCTCGCAGGCGAACAGGGTTCCCGTCCGGCCGAAGCCGACGGCGATCTCGTCGGCAATGAAGTGCACGTCGAATTCGTCGCACAGCGCGCGCAGGCGCGTGAGATACGACGCGTCGTACATGCGCATGCCGCCGGCGCATTGCACCAGCGGTTCCACGATGACGGCACAGGTTTCGCGTGCGTGGCGTTCGAGCAAGGCGCGCATCTCGCCCAGGCGGCGCATGGCGATGTCCTTCGCCGTCTCGCCGGGTTCGCCCTCGTAGGTGTCCGGCGAGGGCGCGAGTTCGGGCGTCAGCAGCAGGGGGGCATAGGTCTTGCGATAAAGCGCCACGTCGCTGACGGAAAGCGCGCCCAGGGTCTCGCCGTGATAGCTGCCGGTGAGCGCGATGAAACGCGTCTTCTCGCCGTGGCCGCGATTGAGCCAGTAGTGGAAGCTCATCTTCAGCGCCACCTCGATGGCGGCGGACCCGTTGTCGGCGAGGAAGACGCGCTCCAGCCCCGCCGGCGTGATCCGCACCAGTTCCTCGGCCAGTTCCAGCGCGGGTTCGTGGGTGAAGCCGGCGAAGATGACGTGCTCCAGGCGGTCGAGCTGGTCTTTCAGCGCCCCGGCGATACGTGGCTCCGCGTGGCCGAACAGGTTCGTCCACCAGGAACTGACGGCGTCGAGGTAGCGCTTGCCGTCCGCGCCGACCAGCCACGCCCCTTCGCCGCGCACCACGGGTACCATGGGCAGGGTTTCGTGGTCGTGCATTTGGGTGCACGGGTGCCAGAGGACGGAAAGGTCGCGGGCGACGAGCGCGTCGGCGGCCGGGGAAGCGAAAAGGGCGTCGGTCATCCGCCCATCATCGCCCCGTGCCCCCCGGTCCTCAAGTCGAGAGGTGAGGTGATGGTTTGAAGTGGTTGCGTTGGACGGCCCTGCTCGTCGCCTTGCTGGCCGTCGCCGCGGGGCTTTCATACTGGTTCCTGCCGGCGAGCATCGCCGTGCCGTTCGCGGCGCGGCGGGTCCACGGCGTGGTGCTCGACGAACTCTCGGGCACGCTGTGGAATGGCCGCGCGGGGCGCGTGGCGATGGCCGACGGCCGCGAACTCGGCGTCGCCACCTGGCGTCTCGGGCGAGACGCGATCCTCGGACGCACGCACCTGGATATCCACCTTGACGGCGGCGCGGGGCGTTTCGACGGCCATCTGGAGAGCACCGGCCGCGACAACGCGACCTGGAGCGGGGTCGATTTCCGGATGGATGCCGGCGCCTTGGCCGGACCGGCCCTGCCGCCCGGACTGGTGCCGGCGGGGGTGGTGGAAGGGCGTATTCCACGCGCCGAACTCCAAGGCAACTGGCCGGTGGCCCTCGATGCCGACATCACCTGGCGTAAGGCCGCCGTGCGCACACCCGAGGGCTATGTCGTCCTCGGCGATATCGCGCTGCGGGCATCGAGCCAGGGCGGGGTGCTGCGCGCCGCGCTCGCCGACGACGGCGCGGGCTCGCTGGCGGTGAACGCGGCGCTGGCCGCTTCGCCGCTGGGCTGGCGCATGGAAGGCAAGCTGGTTCCCCGCATCGCCGACAGCGCGTTGTCGCATCTCATCGCACGTTTCGGCCCGGTGGGCCGCGACGGTTCCGTCAACCTCCAACGCAAGGCGGGGCTGGCGCCCTCGATCACACCATGACAGACATCCTCGACAAGGCGCTTGCCGCCGCGCGCGACGCCGCCGGAGCGGCCGCCGAGATCATCCAGCATTACTGGCGCGCCGGCGTGGACGTGATCGTGAAGGGCGACGACACGCCGGTCACCGTCGCGGACCGCGAAGCGGAAATGGCGATCCGCGCGATCCTCGCGAAAGCCCTGCCGGAAGCCGGTATCTATGGCGAGGAATACGGGGCGGACGACACCTCGCGGGAATACCTGTGGCTGGTGGATCCCCTGGACGGAACGAAGAGCTTCGTCCGTCGCACGCCGTTCTTCTCCACGCAGATCGCCCTGATGCATCGTGGCGAACTGGTGTTGGGTGTCTCCTCCGCCCCCGTATACGGCGAGCGCATGTGGGCCGTGCGCGGACGTGGCGCCTTCCTCGACGGAGATCCCGTGCGCGTGGCGTCGACGGCGACGATGCGCGAGGCATCGATCTCCACCGGCAACGTGAAGACCCTCACGATGGATGCCCGATGGGACGCGCTGGGCGCGATGATCCGCGACAGCAATCGCATCCGTGGCTATGGCGATTTCTGTCATTACCACCTGCTTGCCCGTGGTGGCCTCGACCTGGTGATCGAATCCGACCTGAACATCCTCGACATCGCCGCCCTGGCGGTGATCGTCCGCGAGGCCGGCGGCGTATTCACCGACCTGGATGGCGCCGCGCCCGGCCTGGACACGCGCAGCGTCCTGGCAGGCACGCCGGCCATCCACGCCGAGGCACTGGCGCGATTCACCGGCGCTACAATCGCCCGATGAACAAACGCCCGACGATCCTCGCGACGCGCGATGCGCCCGACAGTCCCCTCCGCCGCGCGGAAGAGGTCGACCTCGAGTTCTCCAATGGTGAAAGGCGGACGTACCAGCGCCTGAAGGGCAGCGGTTTCGGCGCCGTGCTGATCGTCGCGATGCGCGACCCGGAAACGGTACTGCTCGTGCGTGAATACGGCGTTGGCGTGGACCGCTACGAACTGGGCGTGCCGAAGGGCCGCCTGGATGGCGACGAGACGACGGAGCAGGGCGCGAATCGCGAACTGAAGGAAGAAGTCGGCTACGGCGCGCGCAAGCTGAAGATCCTCGGCACGCTGTCGTTGTCGCCCTCGTACATGACCCACCTCGCGCACGTCGTCCTCGCGGAAGACCTCTACCCCGAGCGCCTGCAAGGCGACGAGCCCGAGGAACTGGAAGTGGTGCCCTGGCGGATGGACAAGCTGCACGAGCTGCTCGCACGTGACGATGTGACCGAAGGCCGCTCGATCGCCGCGCTGTTCATGGCCCGCGAATACCTGGCCGGACGGTACCGTCCCGCATGAGCGTATCGCCGGCAGCATGGCTCGATCCGGTCTGCGCCATCGCGCGACAGGCCGCCGAGGCGATCCTCGCGGTGTATGCGCAGGATTTCGAAGTGATCAGCAAGGACGACGACTCACCCGTGACCGCCGCCGACCTCGCCGCCCAGCGCATCATCGCGGAAGGCCTGCATCGGCTGGCTCCCGGTGTGCCGGTGATTTCCGAGGAGGCGCTCGCCGCGCCCTGGGCCGAGCGGCGTACCTGGCGGCGCTACTGGCTGGTCGACCCGCTCGATGGCACGCGCGAATTCGTGAAGCGCAATGGCGAGTTCACGGTGAACATCGCGCTCATCGAGGACCATCGCAGCGTGCTCGGCGTGGTGCTCGTCCCGGTGACGGGCGATCTGTACGCCGCCGCCCGCGGCGAGGGTGCCTGGCGGCAGTCCACGATCGACGGGCCGCGTGAACGCATATACACGCGCCGCGCCGACGGCCTGCTGAGGGTCACCGGCAGCCGCTCGCACGGAGGTGGCCGCAGCCTCGCGCTGCTCCATCGCCTCGGCGATCACGAGACCTTCGTGCTCGGTTCCTCGCTCAAGTTCTGCGTGATCGCGCGGGGTGACGCGGACATCTACCTGCGCCTGGGTGCCACGTCCGAATGGGACACCGCCGCGGCGCAATGCGTGCTCGAGGAAGCCGGTGGCGCCGTGCTCGACCTGGCGGGCCGCCCCTTTCGCTACAACACGCGCGATTCGCTCATCAATCCCGAATTCATCGCCTGTGGCGATACCTCGGTCGATTGGGCGGCGCGGCTGGTCGATCCGGAGGATGCCGCGTGACGCGCCCGGTGGACGACCTCATCGCCATCATGGCGCGCCTGCGCGATCCGGAGAACGGCTGTCCCTGGGACGTGAAGCAGAACTTCGCCACGATCGCGCCGTACACGATCGAGGAAGCCTACGAGGTCGCCGATGCGATCGACCGTGGGGACATGCACGACCTGCGTGACGAACTGGGCGATCTCCTGCTGCAGGTCGTGTTCCATGCACGCATGGCGGAAGAAGCGGGGCATTTCGCCTTCGGCGATGTCGTCGAGGCGATCTGCGACAAGATGCTGCGTCGTCATCCCCATGTCTTCGGCGACGTGACGCATGCCAGCGACCTTGCGCGCTCGCGCGACTGGGATCGCCTGAAGGCGGAGGAACGCGCGGCCAAGGGCGCCGACGACACCAGCGCGCTTGCCGGTATTTCACGTGGGTTGCCGGAATGGCAGCGCGCGGTGAAGTTGCAGAAGCGCGCGGCGAACGTCGGCTTCGACTGGCCGGACCATCGGCCGGTGCTCGACAAGATCGAGGAAGAGATCGAGGAAGTCCGCCACGAATTCGAGAACGGCGCCGACGAGGAACGCCTGGCCGATGAAATCGGCGACGTTCTGTTCGTGGCAGCGAACCTCGCGCGGCATGCGAAGGTCGACGTGTCGCGCGCGTTGCGTGGTGCGAACGCGAAGTTCGAGCGGCGCTTCCGCGCGATGGAGGCGCTTGCCGCGATGGAAGGGCGCGAGCTGGCGTCCTATTCGCTGCAGGAGCAGGAGATGCTCTGGCGCCGGGTGAAGCGCGAGGCAGGCTGATCGCAAATCGCCGACAAGGTCGGCTCCACCCAGGTAGTCGTGGCATGGCCAACCCTATGGGAGCCGATGTATCGGCGATTCCGCCGCAAGCGCGTCAGGGTGAGGCAAGCAGCCTTTGTGGGAGCCAACCTTGTTGGCGATCCCGCGGCAGCGGGCCAGGGTGCGGCAAGCACCCATCGCCGCTGAAGCGGCTCCCACAAAACGACGGGACTCGTCCTGCCAAGGATAACCAGCCCTGGTGGGAGCCGACCTTGTCGGCGATCCCGCGGCAGCGGGCCAGGCTGAAGCAAGCATCCTTTGTGGGAGCCGACTTTGTCGGCGATCCCGCGGCAGCGGGCCAGGGTGAGGCAAGCATCCATCGCCGCTGAAGCGGCTCCCACAATGGGGCGGCCCGGCAGAGGCCCCACAGAGGCGCAACAGATGCCCCAAAGAAAACGGGGCCTTGCGGCCCCGTTTCCCTCACTTCACTTCGAAGCAGCCGACTTATCGGCCATTCGCTGCGCCATGCGCGCCTTGAACTGCTCCATCTCCTGGTGACGCTTCTGGTCCTGCGCGAGGTTCTCGTCGAGGCTCTTGCGCATCGTGGCGATGGCGGCGTCCGGATTCTGCGGCTGCATCTGCGCACGTGCCAGGTGGCGGTACACGTAATCGCGGACCATCGGGTTCTGCGACTTGGCCAGCACATCGTTGTAGAGCGCCGGCAGTTCCTTGCTGCGGCCGGACACGATGTACAGGCGTTCGAGCGCGCGAAGGTCGCCGATGACGCCGGAGCGGGCCATGCCGCCACCGTGACGGCCCCAGCCGCCATGCTCGCCGCGACCATGGCCGCGGTCGCCATCGCGGTCCCACTTCGGGCCCTGCTGGGGGCCGGCTGGCTGGCTGGCGTGGGCCGCCGGGGCGGGCGGCGTCTTGGGGGTGGCATCCTGCGCGAACGCGAAGGCGGCCGAACCGGCAAGGAGAAGGGAAGCGGCACTGGCGAGAAGGGTCTTGCGTTGCATAGGGTGATCTCCCGGTTGGACTTGCACGGGGGAAAACGTGCCGCCTCGCCGGCGGTTGACGGGCTTGTTGCCAACCGCTCAGATTCGTGTGAAATCGCGGTTACAACCTTTTGCGCGTGGCTGGCATCCATCACCGGCACACCGCATCCACCGGAGGGGATTTCCATGCGTCACCTGCTTCTCGCCTCGCTATTGCTGGTACCGGCCATCGCCATGGCCGACGACCAGTGCAAGTTCCACGCGGATCGCAACCTCGATCTCGATCTTTCCGGCGTCCGCGCCGTCCGCTTCTCCGTCCATGCCTACGAACTGCACCTTTCCGGCGGCGCGCCCGCAGGCAAGGGAACGGTGCGCGGCAAGGCCTGCGCCTCCGATCAGGAAACCGTCGACAACCTCGTCGTCACGCAGGAACGCGACGGCGACACGCTCCTGGTCGAACTGAAGAACAACCGCAACAGTGGCTGGTCCGGTTTCGGCAGTCACTACAGCGACCTGAAGGTCGAGGCCAGCGTGCCGTCGACCATCCCGGTCATGGTCAACGTGGGCTCGGGCGAAGCGAAGGTGCGCGGCGTCGCGTCACTGGACAGTTCGTCGGGCTCGGGTGAACTGGAAGCGAGCGACATCAAGGGGTCGGTACGGACCACGGTGGGCTCCGGCGAGGTGAAGCTCGACGGCACCGGCCCCGTGGAAGTCGACACGGTGGGCTCCGGCGATTTCGAGGCGAAGCACGTGAACGGTGGCGTCCGCATCGGCACGGTCGGCTCGGGCGACGCGAAGCTCAGTGACATCGGCGGCAACGTGGAAGTCGGGACCATCGGTTCGGGCGACCTCAACGTCGACGGCGTTCGTGGCGACCTCCGGGTTCGCACGCAAGGCAGCGGCGATGTCGACCACCATGGTGTCACCGGCCGCGTCGACGTTCCGGACAAGAATCGCTGACCCACGCCGGAAGCCGATATGATCCCGTCCTCGGCGGCGGGATCCTTCCTTCATGATGTGGCTACCTCCTTCGTTGCGCGCGCTGCGCCGCGATGTCTTCTTCCTCGTATTGCTGGCCGTGTCGATCGCCCTCGCGATCGCACGGCCTTCACGCGTCGCCGCCTGGCCCTCCCTGGTCGACTGGCCCACCATAGCCGCGCTCACGGGCCTGTTGATCCTTACCAAGGGCGTGGAATCCAGCGGCGCCCTCGACATGGCGGGACGCTGGCTGATCGATCGCACCTCGACGCGGCGCGTGGCGGCGCTCGGCCTCGTCGCGGCCACGGCCGTGCTGTCGATGATCCTGACCAACGACGTGTCGCTCTTCGTGATGGTGCCCTTGACCCTGAGCATGTGCCGGATCGCACGCATGCCGGCGACGCGCCTGGTGGTGTTCGAAGCCCTGGCGGTGAATGCGGGCTCGATGCTCACGCCGATCGGCAATCCGCAGAACCTGTTCCTCTGGCAGCAATGGAACAACGGATTCGGTGGCTTCGTCTGGGAGATGCTGCCGCTGGTCGCGATCGCCCTGGCCTTGTTGCTCGCACTGACGGCGCTTGCGTTTCCCGCCATGCCCCTGGAAGTGCATGAGCGTGGTGGGGAGCCCGTCGATCGCATGATGCTCGGCGTGGCGGCGTTGCTCTACGTGCCCTTCATCGTACTGGCCGACCTGCAATATGTGGGCTGGGGGTTGCTCGGCGTCGTGGTGGTCTTCCTCGCGTTGCGCCGGCGTGTCGTCGCCAGCATCGACTGGGGGCTGTTGCTGACCTTCGTGCTCATGTTCATCGACCTGCGCATGCTGGCGGGGCTCGACGGGGTCCGTTCGTTCGTGGCGGGTTTGGGCCTGGAGCACGCGCCACACCTGTACCTCACCGGCGCGCTCGCTTCACAGGTGGTCAGCAACGTGCCCGCGGCGATCCTCCTGGCGGAGTATTCGCACGACTGGCGCACGATCGCCTTCGGCGTGAACGTGGGCGGATTCGGTTTCGTCCTGGGCTCGCTGGCGAACCTGATCGCGCTGCGGCTGCTCGGCGAGCGCAAGGCGTGGGCGAGCTTCCACGTGTGGTCCGTGCCGTTCTTCGTGGTGATCGGACTATTGGGCTGGGCCCTGCTCTAGCGGCAAGCTTTCGCCTGGTGGGGCCGCCTCTGGTGGAGCCGACCTTGGTGGGAGCCGACCCTGTCGGCGATGGGTGCTTGCCGCAACCTGGCCCGCTGCCGCGGGATCGCCGACAAGGTCGGCTCCCACAAGGGCTGGTCATCCCACCGGGGCTGGGCACCCCACCACGGCTGGGCACCCCACCAGGCCTGGGCACCCCACCAGGCCTGGGCACCCACCAGGGCTGGTTATCAGGCTTTGCGGGTGCCTTGGGCGCCGGTGTTGCTGTTGCCGCGGTCGAAGGCCTTGATGAAATCGCGGACATCCGGATAGACCACGTCGCGCCAGCGGCGGCCGCTGAAGATGCCGTAGTGGCCGGCGCCCTCGATCGTGATGTGCTTGCGGCGCTTCTTCGCGATGCCCTTGCACAGGCCGTGCGCCGCTTCGGTCTGGCCAAGGCCGGAGATGTCGTCGAGCTCGCCTTCGATGGTGAGCAGTGCGGTGTCCTTGATCTTCGCCGGTTGCACCAGCTCGCCGTGCACTTCCCAGGTGCCCTTGGGCAGGCGGTGTTCCTGGAACACCGTCTCGATCGTGTCGAGGTAGTACTCGGCCGGCATGTCGAGCACGGCGTTGTATTCGTCGTAGAACTTGCGGTGCTGGTCGGCGTCGTCGAGATCGCCCTTGCGCAGGTTCTCGTAGAAGTCCCAGTGCGACATCACGTGACGGCTCGGATTCATCGCGATGAATCCCGCGTGCTGCAGGAAGCCCGGATAGACTTCGCGGCCCGCGCCCGGGTACTGATAGGGCACCTTGTGGATCAGCTGGTTGCGGAACCACGACAGCGGACGCGTGGTGGCCAGGTTGTCGACGCTGGTGGGGCTCTTGCGCGTGTCGATCGGACCGCCCATGAGGGTGAGCGTGGCCGGCGTGGCCTCGCCACGGGCGGCCATCAGCGATACCGCCGCGAGCACCGGCACCGTGGGCTGGCAGACCGAGACCACGTGCGCGCGATGCACGCCGACGTGGCGGATGAATTCCTCGATGTACGACACGTAGTCGGCCAGCGAGAACGAGCCCTGGTCGAGCGGGATCATGCGCGCGTCGACCCAGTCGGTGATGTACACCTTGTGATCGCGCAGCAGCGTGCGGACGGTGTCTCGCAGCAGCGTGGAGTGATGTCCGGACAGCGGCGCGACGACCAGCACGGCCGGGTCGTTCTTCATCTTGTCGACGGTGGCCTGGTCGTCGGAGAAGCGCTTGAACCGCTTGAGGGTACAGAACGGCTTGGCCATGGCGACCTGTTCGACGATGGCGACGTCGTGGCCGTGGGCGTGCACGCTGTGGATATCGAATTCAGGCTTTTCGTAGGCCTTGCCCAGCCGGTACATGAGTTCGTAACCGGCGGCGGCGCGTTCCGCGCCCGGCACCCGGGCGAACGGGCTGGCGATGTCGCCGAACATCTTCGCGCCCGCCTCGGCCCAGTAGGAGAGCGGGCTGAGCATCGAGCGTTGCCATTCGTGCATGAGATAGAGCATGCAGCTTGCGTCCGGGGCGGGAAAGGTGGCGCATCATAACCAGTTGCGCCGCGCCATGTGTAAAGCCCCTGTTTTTACTCGATTTAAGTGGCTGCCTTGCGGCAGACCAGCAGGACTTCGTCGACTCCGGGCCCTGGTTCGAAGCCGGTCGTGAAGGCCAGCGGCTTCTGGAAACGCACGCCCAGCGGCATGAACACCCGGTTGTACCACCACATGGCGCGGGCGCGCTGGTGGGTCAGGAACCACTGCCCGAGGTCGAGCAGCTTCGACGATTTCGGCTGCATGCCGTAGACGGCGCTGCGTTCGATGGTGAATCCATGCCGGTCCAGCAAGGCCCGGATCGCCTCGGGCTCGTAGCGGCGGTAGTGGCCCACGAAGTCGTCGAAGGCGGTCCATGCGTCCGGGTGCAGGGGCACCGAGATCAGCAGGCGGGCGCCCGGTTCGGCCACGCGGGCCAGTTCGCCCAGGGCCCCTTCGTCGTCCACCACGTGCTCGAGGATGTCGAAGGCGCAGACGAAGTCGAAGCTGGCGTCGCGGAAGGGCAGGGCGCCGATCATGGCGTTGGCCACGCGCGCGCCGTGCCGGCCGAGCTCCGCCAGCGCCGGCCGGCTGAGGTCGACGAACTGGGTGTCCGCCAGTGGCAGGCGGGGACGCAGGCCCGGCGCCACTTCGAGCCGTCGCGCGGTCTGCGCGGCCAGTTCGGCGACCAGGGGCCAGGTATTGAACTGCTCCGGCGAGAACAGCTTCGCGTCCGTCCACAAGGCGTCGTAGAAGCGCTTGTTGCTGCCGATCAGGTCGGCGTCGGTCCGCTGGGCCGGAGGGCCCGAGGTAAACGATGCGATGGTCATGCGGTACCTCGGGGCGGTGGAAGACAAGGACTAGCGCAGTCGCGCCAGTTCGCGCAGCAGGGGCAATCGGCGTACCCGCACGGCGGTGGCGCGGAAGACGGCGTTCGCGAGAGCCGGCGCCGCCGAGGGTACGCCGATCACGCTGGCACCGGCCGGATCGGCGGTGGACGGCACGATCACCGTCTCCACCTCGTAGGGCATCGGTTGCGTCGCGGCGATCGGGTAGTCGCGGAAGCCGGTCTGCTGCACCTTACCGTCCTTCACCGTGATGGCGAGGTTGAGAGCGGTGGACAGCGCATCCAGCGTGGCCCCCTGCAACTGGGCTTCCAGGCCGAGGGGATTGATCGCGCGGCCGACGTCGGCGACGCAGACCACGCGGTGGATGTCGATGCCATCGGTGGTCGGCGCCACTTCGATGGCGTGGGCCACGTAGGCGCCGAAGACATAGGCGCAGGCGATGCCGAGGCCATTCTCGCTGCGCAGCCAACGGCTCCAGTCGAGCTTGTCGGCGGCGAGCTTCAGCACGTTCGCCATGCGCGCGGTGTCGATGGGGCCGCCACGGCCGTTGTACGGCAACTGGCGCGCCTCGCCGAGCAGGGCGAGACGGAAGTCGAGCGGATTGGCCTTCACCGCGTGCGCGAGTTCGTCGATGAAGCTTTCACTGGCGAAGGTCGGCGTGACGTGCGGCGAGCCCCGCCACTCGCCGCGGGCCAGCGTCGATTCCAGCGGGTACCAGTCACTGCGGAAATTGGGAACGAGTCCCGCGGGCAGGGCGTCGGCGACCAGTTCCGATTGCCAGAGCCGATTGTCCGGCGTGGCCCGTCCCGCCAGCGCGGACGGGCTCGCCATGCGCTGGTGCCAGCCGACGATGTTCTTCTTGCGATCCAGCGACGCGTTGAGGCGGTGCACCGCCAGCGGACGGTAATAGTCGCGCGCCAGGTCGTCGTCGCGGGTCCAGAGCAGCTTGACCGGCCGGTTGCGGATCTCGTCGGGTTTCTTGGCCAGGGCGACCGCCATCGCCTCGGCGATGTAGTCCTGCTCCAGCCGGCGGCCGAAACCGCCACCGCCACGCGGCACCTGGATGTCGATCTGCTCGGGACGGAACCCGGTCATGCGTTGCACGACCGTGTACGCCTGGCGTGGCGACTGCGTGGCGGCGATCACCGTCACGCTGGTGTCCGGGTCGAGGCGGACGACGCAATTGGGGGTTTCCGCCGTGGCGTGCGCGACCCAGGGCTGGAAATACGTGGCTTCGAGCGCGCGCGCGGCCTTCTTGCGCGCGGCGGCGATATCGCCGTCGTTGCGCACGGTGGTCGGCGCGGCGGCATCGTCCCCGAACAGGTCGAGCGCCTTCTGCTCGAGCGTGGTGCTCGACTGTTCGGTGGTGCCTCCGGGTTTCCAGGTCGCCTTCAACGCGGCGCGACCGGACAAGGCCGACCAGGTGTCGCGCGCGAGCACCGCCAGGGCGGGTGCCTGCGCGGCGAGGCCGGGCTGCTGGCCTTGCTCGGGCGTGATCTCGATGACGTCGAAGACGCCCTCGACCTTCTTCGCCGCGTCGCGATCGGCCGTGTCGAGCGAGCCGCCGGGGTAGGGGCACCGCGCCAGCACGACGATCACGGGATCGCCGATGCTTTCATCGAAGGCATAGCGCAGCGTGCCGGTGACGACGGCGCGCGCGTCGATGTCCCCGGCGGGTTGGCCGATCAGGTGGTAACGCTCGGCCTGCTTCACCGGCGGGGGTGTCGACGGCGCGTCGATGCCGGCCGCGGCCGAGGCCAGGTCGGCATAGGAAATCCGCCGTCCGTCGGCGGCGACGACCATGCCGCTTTCGCCACGAAGCTGTTCCGCCGGGACGCCTAGGCGGCGCGCGGCCGCCTGCAGGAGTAGCCAGCGACCGAGCGCGCCGGCCTGGCGCAGGTCGGCCCAGGCGGCGGGAATGCTGGTGGCGTCGCCGCTGCGCTGGCGGCCGTAGGTGAATTTCGGTTCGCCGTTGCCCTGGGTGACGCCGAGGCCGAGCGGCTCCACGATCACGCGCGACCAGTCGGCGTCGAGTTCCTCGGCGATGATCCGCGCCAGCGACGTGGCCGTGCCTTCGCCGTTGTCGGGATCGCGCACGCCGATGTAGATGCGGCCGTCGGCGGCGATGCGCAGGTAAGGGCCGACCTGGGCCCAGGCGTCGCCGAGCAGGCCGAGCGGCGGCGGGCGATCCAGGGCCTCCGCGGTGCCGACGCCGATGACCAGCGCCCCGGCAGTGCCGGCGGCGTACTTGAGGAACCGGCGGCGGGAAAGTCGGACCTCGCCACTCATGCCTTCGGGTCCTTCATCGCGCCGGCGGCGCGCTTGATCGCCTTGCGGATGCGCCCATAGCTGCCGCAACGGCAGAGGTTGCCGATCTTGTCTATATCCGCGTCGGAGGGATTCTTCTGCCGCGAGAGCAGGTCCACCGCGGCCATGATCTGGCCGGGCTGGCAGAACCCGCACATGATGGCGTCCTCGTCGATCCAGGCCTGCTGCACGGGGTGCAGCGTGCCGTCCGCGGCGGACAGGCCCTCGACCGTGGTCACCCGCTTGCCGGACATCTTTTCCATCTTCGTCTGGCAGGAGGCCACGGCCTTGCCGTCGACGATGACCGTGCAGAAGCCGCAATCGCCCTGGTCGCAGCCATACTTCGCGCCGGTCAGGCGCAGCACGTCGCGCAGGTACCAGAGCAGGGGCATGGTCTTGTCGCCCGTGTGCCGGTAGCGCTTGTCGTTGACGATGAGGTCGATGCCTTCACGTACCGGCTTGGGCGCCGGCTGACGGGCGTCCTGCTTGGGCGGAACGGGTACGGGAGACGTCGGACCTTGCTGTGCCATCGGCTTTCCTCAACTGAACCGGGTCATTGTGGCATCCGTGCCATGGTTCAGCGAGCGACTTTACTGAACAGCCGTCGCCACACCGCGTAGACGGGCAGTCCCGACAGCACCACGAGGCAGACCACGCCGGCACTGAGTGGCTTGTCCCAGGCGTACGCCACGACCACGCCGATCACGGTGGCGAGGAAGACCAGCGGTAGCAAGGGATAGGCGGGCGTGGCGAACGCGGGCCGGCCCTGGGCATGCCGCCGGTACCAGAACAGCGTGGCGATGGTGACCGCGTAGGCGGCCCAGTCGCCGAACGCGGCGAAATCCAGCAGCTGCCCGTAGTTGGCGATCCAGACGAGCACGATGGCCCACGCCGAAAGCATCATCAGCGCGATGTTCGGAGTGCGATAGCGCGGGTGCAGCCTGGCCACGCTGGAGAAGAAAAGGCCGTCCTGGCCCATCACCTGGAGGACGCGGGCGCCGGCGACGAGGGTGATGTTGCAGAAACCGAGCGTGGAGATGGCGATGCCGATGGCGATCAGCTTCGCGCCGGCGGTGCCGAACACGCGGCTCATCACATCGGCTGCCGGTGCCTGGCTGGCCGCGAGCCCGTCGTGGCCGAGCACGGCGAGGTAGGCGTAGTTGGTCAGCACGTAGGCGGCGATCACCACCAGCATGCCCACGATCAACGCTCGCGGCAGCGTGCGCTGCGGATCGCGGACTTCGCCGGCGAGGTTGTTGAGGTAGCTGAAGCCGGAGAAGGCGAACAATACCGGCAGCAGGGCACCGGCGAGGCTGCCGGTCACCTGGGTCGGGCTCGCCCCCAGCGCCTGGGTGGTGCCGGCTCCCGCGAAAGCGACGCCGGTGACCACCAGCACGACGATGGCGGTGAGCTTCAGTATCGCGAAGACGTTCTGTACCTGGGCGCCGAAGCGGATGCCAAAGAGGTTGAGCCCCGTGACGAAGACGAGCGCGCCGATGGCGAGCGGTTTGATCAGGCCGGGCGAAAGGCCGAACACGGATGTGGCGTAGCTGCCGAAGATGGTCGCCACGGCCGCGCTGCTGCCGCTGTAGATCACCAGCAGCATGGTCCATCCGAACAGGAATCCGGCCAGCCGCCCGAAGGCCTCGCGCAGGTACACATAGCTGCCGCCCGCCTCCGGCCGCCGCGCGCCCAGTTCGGCGTAGCAGAGGCAGCCGATCAGGGTCAGCAGGCCACCGGCGACCCAGAGTCCCAGCAGCACCCAGCCGGAGCCGGTGCGCTGCGCGACGATGCCGGGATTGAGGAAGATGCCGCCACCGATGATCCCGCCCACGACGATGAGCGCGGCGTCCATGAGGGTGAGGCGGCGGGCGTAGCCGGGATTTTCCATGGATCGTCGTCGCCTGGGTAAAGCGCGCAGGATCGCCCGCGCGGCACGGCTCCCGCAAGCCCGCGCGCCGCCCGTCGCCTAGAACATGTGGCGGAAAAGATCGGCCAGGGCCCGGCTGAAGGTGGCCGAGGCGATCACGATCGCCACCGTCGTGGCCCAGACCACGATCAGCAGCACGCCGTCGCGTTCCACCAGCGCGAAGGCGAAGGCGATCAGCATGCCGCCGAATACGTAGTTGGTGAACGGAATCGGCAAGGCCAGCAGGATGCCGATGAGGATCATGATGGCGCCGGAGACGAAGGTGAACGGGCGCTGCGTGAGGCGTTGCAGGCGTGGCTGGCAGATTTTTTCCAGCCGGCGCGTCATGGGCGCGATGCGGTCGAGGAAACGCAGCAGGCCCTCGCGCGACATCGTGCGCCGGCGAAGGAAGCCCGGAATCCACGGATGTTCCAGCCCGATCAGCATTTCCAGGCCGAGCGCGACCACGAGCACGCCCATGATGCCGCCGATGCCCAGCGGCACCGGGATGAAATTCGGTATCGCGAGCAAGAGCAGGAGGAAGCCGAAGGCGCGGCGCCTGAGTGGCTCGAGCAATTGCTCGATGGTGATCCGTTCGCCCGGGGTGGACATGAGCGCCGCCCTCAGCAGGGCGGCGGTCTTGTCTTCGCGCGGTTCGGTCGGGGTCATGCAACGACTGTCGCGGTCGACGCTTGAACCGCCGCTTTACGTTACCGCGCCTTCGTCATTCGCCTGCAACGGGCTCCTCGGCACCCACCGTGCTGACCAACACCTTGTCGATGCGGGCACCGTCCATGTCGACCACTTCGAAGCGGTTGCCCTGCCAGGTGAAGGATTCGCCAGCCTGGGGGATGTGGCCGAACTGCGTGGTGATCATGCCGGCCACCGTGCGGAAGTCGTGTTCTTCCTCGTTGGGCAGGCGGTCCAGCTGGAGCAGTTCGCGCAGGTCGTCGGCGGGCAGCGAGCCGTCGAGCAGCCAGCTACCATCGTCGCGGCGCACGATGGGCCCCGCCTGCCCGGCGTCGTCGGCCGCGGGGGCGGTGGCGCCGACCACGGCGGTGAGCAGGTCGTTCAAGGTGACCAGGCCTTCGATGTCGCCGTATTCGTCCACCGCCAGCGCGAGCTGGGTGTCGGCGTCGCGGAAGGCTTCGAGCAGGTCGAGGGCGCGGGCGGTGGCCGGTACGAACAGCGGTCGGGCGACGCGGGCGAAGAGATCGACCTGGCCGCGTTCGAGTGAGCCGATGAGCGACTTCACCTCGACCGTGCCGACCACTTCGCTTTCGTCACGACGGTAGACGGGGTAGCGCGAGAACTGCGTCTCCCGCAGTACCTCCAGGTTGTCCTCTCGCGAGGCCGCGACATCCAGCCAGGCGATCTTCATGCGCGGGGTCATCACCGAGTCCACCGTGCGGTCACCCAGGCGCAGCACGCGGTTCACCATGTTGCGCTCGTCGCTGTCGAGGATGCCTTGCTCGGCGCTTTCCGCCACGAGCAGGCGGATTTCCTCTTCCGTGGCGGCGCTGGCGCTGGTCCGGTGCAGGCGGAGCACGCGGAGGATGCCGGTGGACAGATGGTTGAGCAGCCAGACCATCGGCAGGGTGATGCGCGAAATCACCAGCATCGGCATGGCGATCTGGCAGGCGATGCGCTCGGGGGCGGAGAGGGCCGCGCGCTTGGGCACGAGTTCGCCGATGACGATCTGGACCAGGGACATCAGCAGGAAACCGAGCAGCCAGCCGACCACGCGCACGTACGGTTCCAGCCAGAGCGGCCCGCCGCCGTGCAGCAGTTCGGCGAACTTCTCGCCCAGGCTGTCGCCGGCCACGGCACCCGTGACCAGGATGATCAGGGTCATGCCGACCTGGACCGTGGAGAGGAAGCGCTCCGGCGATTCGGCCAGCTGCAGGGCCACCCGGGCGCGCCGGCTGTCCCTGGCCAGTTGCTTGAGCCGGCTCTTGCGCGACGCGACGACGGACATCTCGGACAGGGCGAAGAAGCCGTTGCCGAGGGACAGGACGAGGACCAGCAGGAGTTCGGAGAGCATCGGGGGCTTATATAGCAGATGGGCCGTGCCGGGTCGTGGAGGTTCGTCGGCGAAAGCCCACGGCACCGCTAGGCCCAGTCCGGTAACATTAGCGTCATAAATCCCCAAGGTTCCCCAGGCGACGCCATGTTTTCACTCCAGACGATCTTCGGTAAGGGCGACAAGTTCTATGGGCTGCTCGAAGCCAGTGCGGAGGCCGCGCGGGAAAGCGCCCGGGCCATGCACGAGCTGGTCACCCAGACCGACCGTACCCCGGTGATGGCCGCCTTCAGCACCGCGCGGGCCCGCGAGAAGGCCTTGCACGGCCAGATCGGCGAGGAACTGGTGAACACCTTCGTCACCGCCCTGGATCGCGAGGACATCGAGGCCCTGAACTCGGCGCTGTACAAGATCCCCAAGACCATCGAGAAGTTCGCCGAACGCTACGTGATCGTCGCCGAGCGCCTGCAGGGCATCGATTTCAGCCAGCGTGCGGCGCTGCTGGAGCGATCCGCCGACGTGGTGGTGGCGATGATCGGCCAGCTCCGCCACGGCCTGAAGATCGACCCGGTGAAGAAGCTCCGCGACCAGCTCCAGGCGCTGGAGTCCGAGGCCGACCGCCTGCTGCTCGACCCCTATCGCACCCTCTACGCCGAAGCTTCCGATCCGCTCCGGGCCATCCTCGCCAAGGACCTCTTCGAACTGGTCGAGAAGGCCGTCGACAAGTGCCGGGACGTCGGCAACGTCGTGTATTCGATCGTGCTCAAGAACTCCTGACGGCGGGCGGCCCATGAGCATGGTCATCGCGGTCGTCCTGATCGCCCTCGCGTTCACCTATATCAACGGCTTCCACGACACGGCGAATTCCATCGCCACCGTGGTCGCGACCAAGGTACTCACGCCAGGCCAGGCGGTCCTGCTGGCCGCCGTCACCAACCTGGCGGGCGCCCTCTGGGGCACGGCGGTGGCGGCGACGATCGCCTCGGGCCTGATCGACACGGGCGTGGTCGAGGTCGGTTCGCACCTGCTGATCAGCGCGTTGCTCGGCGCCACCATCTGGAACCTGATCACCTGGTGGCTGGGCCTGCCTTCCAGTTCCAGCCACGCCCTGGTCGGTGGCCTGTGCGGTGCCGCGCTGGCCGCGGCCGGCGATAACTTCCATTCGATCATCTGGTGGCAGGGTGGCGCGCACTGGTGGCTCGGCAAGGGCGTGGTGCCCAAGGTCATCGTGCCGATGATCGTTTCGCCCTTCCTCGGCTTCGTGATCGGATTTGCCATCATGGGGGGCCTCTATGCGTTGCTGGGCTTCCTCTCCAGCCGCAAGGGCCGGTTGCATCGCTTCGGCCGCACGCCCTTCGTGAACAGCTTCTTCGGCAAGGCGCAGATCGTCTCGGCCAGCGCCATGGGCTTGTCCCATGGCATGAACGACGCGCAGAAGAGCATGGGCATCATCGCCCTGGCCCTGGCTGGCGCGACGGCGGCCGGCCAG
Organism: Luteibacter sp. KNZ12-1A; assembly: GCF_056755675.1. Lineage (NCBI taxonomy): Bacteria > Pseudomonadati > Pseudomonadota > Gammaproteobacteria > Lysobacterales > Rhodanobacteraceae > Luteibacter > Luteibacter sp. KNZ12-1A. Next base: position 52,053 of record NZ_JBPGXU010000014.1, read on the forward strand.
TTCGACCACCTGCCCGCGTTCTTACATTTCCTGCGCATCCCGCACGACCCGGCCGCGGCCGGCGGCTTCCCGATTCCCGTCTGGGTGAAGGTGGTCTGCGCGCTGACCATGGCTGGGGGTACCGCCGGTGGCGGCTGGCGCATCATCAAGACGCTCGGCCACAAGATGGTGAAGCTGCATCCCATCAACGGTTTCGCCGCCGAAGGCAGCTCCGCGGCGGTGATCCTCACCGCCTCGATGCTCGGCGTCCCGGTGTCGACCACCCACAACGTCTCCGCGTCGATCATGGGCGTGGGCGCGGCCAAGCGCTTCAACGCCATCCGCTGGTCGGTGGTCGAGCGCATGGTCTGGGCATGGATCCTCACCCTGCCCATCACGGCAGGACTCGGCTACGGCCTGGTCAAGCTGGGCCACCTGCTGTTCTAAGGCCTACAGCGCGTCGGCCTCGCCATTGACGACCTGCTCGAGCTGGTCGCCGATGGCACCCAGTTCCTCGATCAGCCGGGCCAGTTCGCGCTCGTCCAGGTAGTCGTACGGGCGGTTCTCGCACAGGTGCAGATAGGGCGAGCCGTCGAGATCGGCTTCGGCCAGGTATCCGGTGCGCTGCTCCCAATTGAAGCGCAGGCAGCGCCGCGCATCCACGCCGGTCAGGGGACCGATCGGCGTCGACAGGCGCAGGAAACGCTGGCCGTCGGCGTCCTCGAGTTCGGCGAGGTAGATGCCCTGGTGCCGCCCGTCGGGCAGCTCGAGGTCGAAGCTGATGATGTAGGGCTCGTTCTGGCGGAGCTTGTGGATGCCGCCCAGGTGGGAGCGAATCGCTTCGAAATGCCGCATGACTGCCTGCTGGTCCGTCGTCGAGGGCTTCCGATGGTACGCTCAACGGAGGTTCCGGACATGCACGAAACGACCATGAGCGATGTACTCGACGATGAGGAGGCCCGCATGGAGCGGGCGCGGCGGATCATCGATGCGGTCGCGGCCATTCCCCGTGGCCGCGTGGCCAGCTACAGCGCCATCGCGGCTCGCGCCGGGTATCCCGGACGCGCCCGTCTGATCGGCCGGGTGCTCGGCGATGCGCCCAATCGTCCCGATCTGCCATGGCATCGCGTGTTGCGTGCCGACGGCAAGATCGGGATTCCCGCCGGCACGCGGAGCTATCGCGAACAGTGCCGGCGGTTGAAGGCCGAAGGGGTGGTCGTGAAGGACGGACGCGTGCCCATGAGCGCCTTCGGCCTGGATCATGACCTCGATCGTGCCATCTGGGGATGACCCGTCCGCGGAATCAGCGGTAGGTGACCTCGACCAGCTGCCATGGCCGTGACGGATCGCGGCGCAGGGCGTAGTCGAACAACGACAGCCTGGCGTCGGCTCGCGCCTGGCGCGCATCGAGCACGCGGATGATGGCGTCGCCCTGGCGACGCGCCGGACAATCGAGCTTGCCCTCGCCTGCCGGGCAGGATGGTTCGACGATGGCGCCATGGAAGCCGATGCGGCCTCCCCCGGCGAACGTGGGCAAGGCGGCGACAAGCAGGGCGCCTGCAAGCAGGCTTGCGGGAACGAGCGCTTTCTTCATGACATCCCCCCTCTTGAGGACGTGAAACGCTATGGAGTCGCGGGGCGGCATGCCCGGCCCCATTACCTGCCGATTCGCAAGGAAAGAAAACAACCCTTCGTCCCAAATCGGTGTAGGCCTACATCCCGTTCAGCTGTCGTCTTATGCCGGCACGTCGTGCCGGTTTGTTAGCATGGACGGATGCAGTCCCAGGCCCTCGATCTTCTCCATTCCGTATTCGGCTATCCCGGATTCCGCGGCCAGCAACAGGCCATCGTCGACGAGGTCGCCGCTGGAGGCGATGCGCTCGTGCTCATGCCCACGGGCGGGGGCAAGTCGCTTTGCTTCCAGATTCCGGCCCTCATGCGCCACGGCACGGGAATCGTCGTCTCGCCGCTGATCGCCCTGATGCAGGACCAGGTCGATGCCCTGACCGAAGCGGGCGTGAAAGCGCGATACCTCAATTCCAGCCTCGACGCGGCGACCCAGCGCGAGGTCGAGGAACTGCTCCTGGCCGGCGAACTCGACATGCTCTACGTGGCACCCGAACGCCTGCTCACGGGGCGTTTCCTCGGCCTGCTCGAGCGCATTCCCATCGCGCTGTTCGCCATCGACGAAGCCCATTGCGTCTCTCAGTGGGGACACGATTTCCGGCCCGAGTACCGTGGGCTCGCGATCCTCCACGAACGATTCCCCGACGTGCCGCGCATCGCCCTCACCGCGACCGCCGACGAGCGTACCCGCGAGGAAATCGTCGAGCGGCTGGGCCTGCACGACGCGCGCCGCTTCGTTTCGAGTTTCGACCGTCCGAACATTCGCTATCGCGTGGCGCCGCGGCAGAACGCACGCCGGCAACTGCTCGATTTCCTCGACGCGCACCGCGGCGAGGCCGGCATCGTCTATTGCCTGAGCCGGCGCAAGGTGGACGAGACCGCCGCATGGCTGATGGAGGCCGGCGTCGAGTCCTTGCCCTACCACGCCGGTCTCGACACGGAGACACGAACCCGGCACCAGCAACGCTTCCTTCGCGAGGAAGGCGTGGTGATGGTCGCCACCGTCGCCTTCGGCATGGGTATCGACAAGCCCGACGTGCGCTTCGTGGCCCACCTCGACCTGCCGCGCAGCATGGAGGGTTACTACCAGGAAACCGGGCGTGCCGGCCGCGACGGCCTCCCCGCCGAGGCCTGGATGGTCTACGGCCTGGGCGACGTCGTCACCATGAGCCAGATGATCTCGCAATCGGAAGCGGGCGACGACCGCAAGCGCATCGAGCGCTTGAAACTCGACTCGTTGCTCGGCTATGCGGAGGCGACGCGCTGCCGCCGACAGCTGTTGCTGGAAGCGTTCGCCGAAACCTATCCCGAGCCCTGCGGCAACTGCGACAACTGCCTGGTGCCGCCGAAGACATGGGATGCCACGCTGGCGGCGCAGAAAGCGATGTCGTGCATCTACCGCAGTGGACAGCGTTATGGCGCCGGGCACCTCATCGACATCCTGCGCGGTGAAGCGGGCGAACGCGTGCGCGAACTCGGCCACGACAAACTCACCGTGTTCGGCATCGGTGCCGACATGGATGCCACGCAATGGCGTTCGGTGTTTCGCCAGTTGCTCGCGGCCGGATGGATCGAGGCGGATCCCGAGGGCTTCGGCACCTTGCGCCTGTCGTCCACCAGTGGGCCGGTGCTGAAAGGCGAGCGCCGGGTGTGGTTGCGCGAGGACGCGCGGCCGGCGAAGGGACGCCGCGGTACGCGGTCGCCGGCTAGCGTGCCGGGCGGTTCGCTCGGTATCGAGGCGATCGAACAGCCGCTCTGGGAAGAACTGCGGCGCGTACGCGCCGAGCTGGCCAGGCAGCACGGCGTTCCGGCCTACGTGATCTTCCACGATGCCACGTTGCTGGCCATGCTCCGCGCGTTGCCGGGAAACGAAGAGGAACTGGCCTCGATCAGTGGCGTGGGCGAGAACAAGCTCAAGCGCTACGGCAAGGATTTCCTCGCAGTGCTCACGGCGGCGGGTTGACGGCAGCTTTCAGGTGGGAGCCGACCCAGTCGGCGATGGGTGCTTTCCGAAACCCCGCCCGCTTACGCGGGATCGCCGACAGGGTCCGCTCCCACCCG
>NZ_JBPGXU010000015.1:0-53724 GCF_056755675.1 Luteibacter sp. KNZ12-1A
AGATGTGTATAAGAGACAGATGCGTGCCAACGCGGTCGCCGGGTCGGAGAAGTCGATGCTGGCGATCCATTCCTCCGGCTCGTTCAAGGCCACGTAGGCATGCAGCGTGGCGTTGGCCTCCCGGTGGGCCAGGATGCCTTTGCCCGGCGCGATCGCCAGCAGCGAACCGCCACCCACGGCTTTCGCGGTGGCTCCATAGCGGTTGTCGCTGTCGAACAGGTACGTCTCGATAAAAGAGGTACCGACATAAGCGGGTGCGGCGTCGGAGAGAAGAGGGCGGACTTTCGACCAGGCGCCATCGGCACCCACGAGAAGACCGACGGTTGCCGTTGCGCCATTGGCGAAGGCGAGCGCGTGCCGACCGCCGTCCACCGGGTTCGCGGCGGTGAGCTTGTGTCCCCATTGAATCGTGCCGGCGGGAAGCGAGTCGAGCAGAATGCGGCGAAGGTCGCCTCGGTGCACTTCGGGCCGGCTGCCGTTGCCCTCGTCCAGGTCATCGAGCAGGACGATGCCATGCTTGTCGAGCACCCTCTGGGCATCGGCGCCCGCCTGGATGATCCCGAGGAACGCGTCGAAGAGGCCCGCCGCCTTGAGCGCGAGCTGGCCGTTGTACTCGTGGATATCGAGCAGTCCTCCCTGACCGCGGGCGTCTGCCGAGGTTTCCGCTTCGTAGACCGTCGTCGCGATGCCATGGACATGAAGCACCCTCGCAAGCGTCAGCCCACCCAGGCCCGCACCGATGATGGCGACAGGGGAGTTCATGAGGATGCTCCTCGCGTGAACCAGCGGGCGGCTGCGTCATCCAGGCCGCCGACATCGGGGACGCCTTCCGACACCCATGCGACGTATCCGTCCGGGCGTACCAACAAGGCACCCAGTCCGAAGGAATCCTTCGGACGTGCTGTGACATAAGCGATGTGACCGCCGTATTGGCCGGCGAACTTTTCGAGCGAGGCGTTCCCCACGAAATCAAAAAGGACACCACGGCCGTCATGCATCAGTCCACCCATCGTCCTGCCGTCGTCGAATTCGAACTCGGGAACACTGTGGCCCAGCAAGGGATGGCCCTCGCCGAAGGGATAGCGGGCGGAGATGCCCCATACCTTTCCAGCGAAATAGGTCGCGCCATCGCGCGTATCCATCAGGTCGCGGACGATCGCGTTCAGCGCGCGGGCGTGCGGCTCGGGTCGCATGATGGCGACCTGTGCGCGTGACCAGTCCAGGATCCTTTCGCCGATCGGGTGCCGCTCCGCGTGATAGCTGTCCAGCAAGTCGCCTGGTGCCTTGTTCCTGATGGCCGCGGCAAGCTTCCAGCCAAGGTTCATCGCATCGCCCAATCCCAGGTTGAGTCCCTGGCCGCCGAGTGGCGAATGGATGTGCGCGGCATCGCCTGCCAGGAAAACGCGGCCCTTGCGATAGACCGTGGCCTGTCGCGCGCGATCGGTCCACGTCGCCGCGATGTGCAAGGCGTCGATGCTCACATCGGTGTCGGAGATCCGTCGTAGAACGTCCTGCACGTGTTCCCGGGTGATGGGCGTGCCGGCCGCATGAAACGCACCGCCGTCGAAATCCTGCATTACCAGATGACCCGGTTGCGACTGCAAGTACATCCCGTAGGGCGTCGTGATGCGGCCCGGCTTCAGCTTCTCCGGATCGGCGATGTCCACTTTCGCCGTATAGCCGGTGAACTCCGGCTCGGTACCGGCGAATTCGAAGCCGCCCAGTTTGCGAACGGCACTGCGGCTTCCATCGCAACCCACGAGCCATCGGCCTTCGAAAGCCTGTTCGTGGGAATGGACGACAACCCCGTGCCCGGTCTGCTCGAAGCCCGTTACGGCTCGACCGCGCAGGATGCGGACGCCAAGGGTTTCCGCGCGCCGGGCCAGCACGGATTCGAGTTCTTCCATTTCCGATAGCAGATGGGAGGGTACCGAGCCCGGCAGACGATAGGGCCATCGGGCGGTGTCGATGTCGTCGTCATGAAAGGGGATGCCGGCGAAATGCCCCGCTTGCCGGCGTGGCCCCTGCCCGACATGTTGATGCGGACTCTGGATGCGCTTGTGGATCTGCAGTTCACGCAGCAGCCCGCGCCGGTGAAGGGCCTCGATCGTCGGCACCCAGAGCCCGCGTATCCCGAAGGGCACCCGTTTGAGCGGCGAGCCGGGGTCTTCCGTCCTTTCCAGCACCAGCACGGAGCACCGGGCCAGGGCCAGTTCGCAGGCCAGGAACAGACCCACAGGGCCAGCGCCGGAGATGATCGCGTCGTAGTTTTCGTTGTCATGGAACGTCATTCCATAATATTGGAACGCCGTTCCATTTATGTCAATATATGGCACATGGGCAAACGTGCACGACGAGAAGAATCGCTATCGCGGGACCGCATCATCGAGGCATCGATCGCGCTCCTGGACAGCCGTGGAGAAGACGGGCTCACTTTTCGGGCGCTCTCCGAGCACTTGGCGACCGGGGCCGGCGCGATCTATTGGCACGTCGAGAACAAGGGCGACTTGCTGACCGCGGCCTGCGATGCGGTCGTCGCGCGCACGATGGCGCCCTGCGCGGCCGGAGCCTCGCCTGAAGACACCATCCGCGCTTTGGCCCTCGGCCTGTTCGACGCGATAGACGCGCATCCCTGGGTGGGCTCGACACTCACCCGCGCGGCGGGGCAGGCGCCCATGCTGAGGATCGTCGAGTGCTTGGGCCAGCAGGTTCGAGCCCTCGGCCTGTCCGATGAAGACCAGTGGACGGCGGCCTCGGCACTGTTGCACTACATCCTGGGCGTTGCCGGGCAGAACGCCGCCAACACGCAATTCGCCCGCACGCACGACATCGACCGCTCCGATTTCCTGGACGCGATGGCGACGGTCTGGTCCCAACTCGATCCGAACGAATATCCCTTCACGCGCAGTGTCGCCGGCCGCATGCGCGAGCACGACGACCGCGCGGATTTCCTCGCGGGGGTCGATCTCATCCTGGGTGGCATCGCGGCGCGGGGCGGGCGCTGACGTACGCGTTTCCGACCGGTTCGACACATCCCGCCGGTGTGGTTAAAGTCGCGGGCGACGCCACCCCGACCACGGAGAAGCGAGATGACCGACGGTAAATTCACGAATTGTCTCTTGTTCCATGGCAATGAAGCGCGCGAGGCCGCGGAGTTCTACGCGGCGACTTTCCCGGACAGCCATGTGGACGCCTCGACGGATCATCCCGGCGGCCCGCCGGGCACCGAGTTGATCGTCGAGTTCACCGTGCTCGGCCAGGCCTTCGTCGGCATCAACGGTGGACCGGACGTCAAGGCCAACGAATCGGTCAGCTTCATGGTCCTGACCGACGACCAGGCCGAGACGGATCGCTACTGGAACGCGATCGTCGGCGGTGGCGGCAAGGAGAATGCCTGTGGCTGGTGCAAGGACCGCTGGGGCTACTCCTGGCAGATCACGCCACGCGCCTTGCTCGCGGCGATGAGCCATCCCGATCGCGCCGCCGCCAAGCGCGCGATGGAGGCGATGATGTCGATGCACAAGATCGATATCGCGAAGATCGAGGCGGCCGTTCGCGGCGGCTAGTCGACCTTCCGTTTGCCACCCCGCACGGGACGCATCATGACGACGGTATCTTCCGGTTGAAGAACCCTGCCGTCTTCGGAACGCGGCCGCATTTTCGCGACGGGGCGCCCCGCGTGACGATCCACGAGAGAAACGTGCCGTTCGCCCGGTTCGAAGAAGAAATCCTCGCCCCATTGCCTTAACGCGACGAGCAGGGGAAACAGGCCGCGTCCTTTTTCGGTGAGCACATATTCCTGGTAGGCGCCGCCGTCCGAGGCGGGCACCGCCTCCATGATGCCGTAAGCCACCAGGTGCTTCAGCCGGGCCGCCAGGATGTTCTTGGCGAGGCCAAGGCTCTTCTGGAATTCGCCGAAGCGGCGCAGCCCGCCGAACGCGTCGCGGACGATCAATAACGACCAGCCATCGCCGATCGCGTCGAGCGGGCGCGCGACGCCGCACGCGGAGTCTTCATGGGTGATTCTCTTGACCATGGTTGCAAGGTAAAACCTTGTCTGCTAAAAGACAAATGGTTTCATATTGAAACCATAATTCCTCAACAAGGGTTTCCCATGATCCGCTCCGATGCATCCTTCGACGGCACGTTTCCCTTCATGCCTCGATTCACCCAGGCCGCGGGGTTCCGCATGCATTACGTGGACGAGGGGCCGCGCGATGGGGAGGTCGTCCTGTGCCTGCATGGCGAGCCGACATGGGGCTATCTGTTCCGCCACCTCGTGCGGGCGCTGGCCGGAACACACAGGGTCGTGGTTCCCGATCACATGGGTTTCGGCAAGAGCGAGACGCCGGCGCACCGCACCTACTGGCTGCAGGATCACATCGACAACCTCGAACACTTCGTGCTGTCGCTGGACCTGGCGGCGATAACGCTGGTTCTCCACGACTTCGGCGGCCCCGTCGGCATGGGCCTCGCCGCGCGTCACCCCGGGCGCATTCGCCGCGTCGTCACGACCAATGGCCCGACCCCTTTCGGGCAAGCCGGACTCGGCGAGCACCTGCTGGCGAACGCCCGATCGTCGCCATGGTTCCAGTGGATCGTGGAGGCCGACTCGCACGGTCGTCTCGAGAACGTACTGGGCGAATTGCGCTTCAACATATTGAGCACGTTGAAGCTCAACGGTTTCGAGAACCATGCGTTGATCGGCGATACATGGTTGCGCGCCTATGGGGCGCACTTCGAAACGCCCGCGGATTGCGCGGGTGCGATTGGTTGGGCCAAGGGTTTCGCCACGGGTGCGCATCGTTTCGAGGTTCCCGACGCCGACGCCGTGCGCGCGCTTTCATCGAGGCCCGCGCTGGCGATCTGGGGGACGGCCGACCGTACCTTGCAGGCGGAGCATTTCCTTCCGCTCTTCAGCGAAGTGTTTCCAGACGCGCCCGTGCACACACTCGACGGTGTCGGGCACTACAGCCTGGAGGACGCGCCAGGGCCGATCGGCCGGTTAATCGGCGAATTCCTGGCGCGAACCTGATCACTCTGGCCGTGTCGCCACGCCGTCCAGTTCCGTCATCACGTCCTCGGGCAACTCCAAAGCCGAGGCGGCAAGGTTCTCGCGAAGGTGCGCGACGGACGAGGTGCCCGGAATCAGGAGGATGTTCGGGGCGCGACGAAGCAGCCAGGCGAGCGCTACCTGCATCGGCGTGGCGTCGAGTCGCTGGGCGACCCCGGAAAGAACGGACGACTGCAACGGGCTGAAACCACCCAGCGGGAAGAACGGCACATAGGCGATGTCTTGGCGGGCGAGTTCGTCGATGAGCGCGTCGTCGCCCCGATGCGCGAGGTTGTACTGGTTCTGCACGCACACGATATCGCAGATGCGCCGTCCCTCCGCGACCTGCGTCGAGGTGACATTGCTCAGCCCGATACGACGCACGAGGCCTTGCCGCTGGAGTTCGGCCAAGACGGTGAGGGGTGCCTCGATCGAGCCTTCGGCGGGACCGTGCACATCGAACATGATTCGCAGGTTGACCACGTCGAGCACGTCGAGGCCGAGGTTGCGCAGGTTGTCGTGGACCGCCTGGGTGAGCTCCTTCGCCGAGAAGGCCGGGCGCCATGACTTATCCTCGCCTCGCAGGGCGCCGATCTTGGTGACGATGACGAGGTCGTCGGGGTAGGGCGCGAGCGCTTCGCGGATCAGGCGATTCGTGACATGCGGACCGTAGAAGTCGCTGGTGTCGACATGGTTCACGCCGGAAGCGATGGCTTCGCGCAACACGGCCACCGCCGCGTCATGGTCCTTGGGCGGGCCGAACACGCCGGGGCCGGCGAGTTGCATGGCGCCGTAGCCCAGGCGCTTCACCCGGCGGTCGCCGAGGGTGAATGTTCCGGCGCGGTCGATGCTGGACATGGTGGTATCTCTTCGTGTGCGGATGAACCTTCAAGGTAGCCACTCTCCGCCGCTTCGATAATCCGGCACAATCCGTACGGGCTGTACGGAACGGCGAACAATGAAAGTCGACCTGAACGATCTGAACGCATTCGTCGCGGTGGCCCGTGCCGGTGGATTCCGTGAGGCCGCGCGGGTGAACGGGACCAGCGCGTCCAGCCTCAGCGAGGCGGTGCGCCGCCTTGAGGCGCAGACGGGCGTCCGCCTGCTCAACCGGACGACCCGGAGCGTCGCCCCCACCGATGCGGGCAAGGGTTTGTTGTCGCGGTTGGGCCCCGCATTGACCGAAGTGGAAGCGGCGCTCGAGACGGTGAACGACTTTCGCGACAGGCCAGCGGGGACGCTTCGCCTGAACGTGCCCGTGGTCGCCGCACGACTGGTGCTGCCCGCGATCGTGCCGCCGTTCCTCGCCGCCTATCCGGACATCCGCCTCGAGATCGTCGCCGAGGAGAATTTCGTCGACATCCTCGAAGCTGGATGCGACGCCGGCATTCGCTACGACGAGCGCCTGGAACAAGACATGATCGCCGTGCCGATAGGGCCTCGCGTGCAGCGTTTCGCCACGGCCGCGGCGCCGTCGTACCTCGCGCGTCGTGGTCGCCCGGAACATCCGCACGACCTTCTCGACCATGCCTGCCTGCGGGGCCGGTTCCCCAGCGGAACGATTCCACCGTGGGAGTTCGAGCGCGATGGCGAGGTCGTTCGGGTCGACCCTGCCGGACCGTTGATCGTGCGGATCGGTGGCGGTGCCGATCTCAATGTCGAGGCCGCTCTCGCCGGCACAGGCATCATCTACCTGTTCGAGGATTGGCTTCGTCCGTACCTCGACAGTGGCGCGCTCGAACCGATCCTCCAGCCTTGGTGGCAGAGTTTTTCCGGACCCTTCCTCTATTACCCCGGGCGGCGACTCGTGCCGCCGCCGCTCAAGGCTTTCGTCGACTTCGTTCGTGCCTCCGCCTCCAGGTAGGCGCAAAACATATCGGCCATGGCATCGGCATACGCCTCGATCTCCGCGTGCGTGCGTGGCGTTTCCGAAAACTGCTTGCCCACCGCGCTGAACGTCGTGGTGATCAGGTCCCCGGCGAGCATGCGGAGCGCCTCCGGGGCATCCGGCAGTGCTTCCCGCATGAAAAGCCTGATCGTACGTTCGCCCGCTGCCTTCGCCTCTCGCGCTTCGGGCGCATCGCGATAAAGCGGAGCTGCATCGTTGAGGGCCACGCGCATCGTGGCCTCTTCGCACTCGGAATGGATAAAAGCGTGGACGAGGGTGCGCAGGCGTGCGAGCGGCGGGTGGCGCGTGTCCTCGAGGATCTCGCATAGCAGGTTCGTCGTCTGTCGCCATTCATCGCTTTGCAGGCGAAAGAGGATGGCCGCCTTGTTCGGGAAATACTGGTAAAGCGAACCGATGCTGACGCCCGCTTTTTCGGCCACCCGTGCCGTGGTGAAGCGGTGCGCGCCTTCCTTGGCCAAAACCTGAGCCGCGGCTTCCAGGATGGTGGCGACAAGCCCGGACGAGCGGGCCTGCTTGGGCTGTTTTCGCGAGGAAATAGGCGGATTTCTGCGTTCGGTCATGGGCGGCGCCGTAATGCGATTAGAAAACGCGATTAAACCATCGCATTCTAATCCGGCGCGAACCCAAGCGCATTTCAGACCGGAGAAACCGCATGTCCACCCTTACCGCCACGCCGCTCGCCACGCTGATCGACCGCTTGTTCCACGAGGCGGACCAGACCTCCCCGGCAAGCGCCCCCGCCATCGCCGAGCTCTCGCGCGACGACCATGAGCGCCTCATGCGCAGCACGACCGAATACCTGGACTTCTATGGACGCCTGAAGGACATGCCGTTGGCCGTTTCCCGCGAGACGGGCAAGCTGCTCTACATGCTGGCACGCGGAAGCGGCGCGCGGACGATCGTCGAGTTCGGCACTTCGTTCGGCATCTCGACCCTGCATCTCGCCGCCGCCTTGCGCGACAACGGTGGCGGCCGTCTCATCACGACCGAGTTCGAGCCGTCCAAGGTGGCGCGGGCCCGGGACAACCTCATTGCCGGTGGTCTCGCCGACCTGGTAGAGATTCGCGAGGGCGATGCCTTGGAGACGTTGGCCACCGGCCTTCCCGAGACCATCGACCTGCTCTTGCTCGATGGTGCCAAGGCTCTCTATCCCGCGGTCCTCGACCTGGTGGAAAGCCGCTTGAGGCCGGGCGCCTTCATCGTCGCCGACAACGCCGATTACAGCCCCGACTATGTGGCGCGCGTGCGTTCGCCGGCACGTGGCTACCTGTCCATGCCCTTCGACGAGGATGTCGAGTTGTCCGTGCGGATCGGAGGTTGACGTCATCTTCGTGATGCCTTGTCCCCCTCTAAGGCATCATGAAGCATACAAGTATGCACAGAGGGGACGGAGCATGACGAAGGTACGTGTCGCTGGATTCACCTTGTCGCTGGACGGCTTCGCGGCCGGACCCGAGCAAAGCCTGGATCAACCCCTCGGGCTGGGAGGCGAGGCGCTGCACCGATGGCTGGTCGGTACGAAAACCTTCCATGCGATGACGGGCGAGGAAGGTGGCACGTCGGGGGTCGACGAGACGTATGCCGCGCGATCCATGCAAGGCATGGGCGCCTGGATCCTCGGCCGCAACATGTTCGGTCCCGTTCGCGGCGCATGGCCCGACGACCGCTGGAAGGGCTGGTGGGGCGATACACCGCCCTATCATTGCCCTGTCTTCGTCCTGACACGGCATGCGCGGGCGCCGGTCGAGATGGAAGGCGGCACGGTCTTCCATTTCGTCACCGGTGGCATCGACGAAGCACTGGCGTCAGCCAGGAAAGCAGCCGGCGCAGCCGACATCCGCATCGGCGGCGGCGCCTCGACCGTCCGCCAATACTTGCAAGCCGGCGTGATCGACGAGTTGCACCTGGCCATCTCGCCGGTGCTACTAGGCCGGGGCGAGGCCTTGTTCACGGGCATCGATCTTCCCGCCCTGGGCTATGCGGTGGTCGAACATGCCCAGGGTGAGAACGCCATGCACGTGGTGCTGGCTCGTCAAACGCCCCCGAAATAAGCCGGCTGGTCGATATCGGCAAGCAGCCCCGGCTGCGTCGGTTGCCAGCCGAGCTGCGCGCGCGTCCGTTCGCTCGATGTCGGCGCGTCGATCCCGGTGAACATGGCGAACCAGCCGAAGTGGGTCTTCGCTTCCTCGACTGTCTTGCTTGCGACGGGAATGCCCAGGCGGCGGCCGATCACCGCGGCGATGTCCCGGAACACTACGCCTTCTTCGGCGATGGCGTGAAACCGGCCGCCGATCGCATTGGCATCCAGGGCGAGGCGGTACAGGCGCGCGGCGTCCATGCGATGCACGGCAGGCCACCGGTTGGTTCCCTCGTCGATATATGCGGCCACGCCTTTCTCGCGAGCGAACTGGATGAGGCGAGGCACGAACCCGTGGTCTCCTTCGCCATGCACGGACGGAGGAAGGCGAACCACCGATGCGTGCACGCCACGCGCCGCGAGTTCGAACGCCGTCGTTTCCGAGGCGCGCGGATAGGTGCTGGATGTCGGCACCGGGCCGTCTTCTTCCGTGGCGAGACGACCATGGGCGAGATGCGCGACGCCGGAGGTGACCAGCAGGGGGCGCTGCGAGCCCTGGAGGGCGTCGCCGAGCGCAAGGATGGCGGCGCGGTCCATCGCGCAGTTTTCCGCGAAGCGGGAGAAGTCGTGGTTGAAGCCCGCGTGGATCACGGCATCCGCCATGGACGCCCCGCGGCGCAGGCTGTCCAGATCCTCCAGCGAGCCGCGATGCACCTCCGCACCCGCCTCGCGCAGTGACGCAGCGCCTGCATCGGAGCGGGCGAGGCCGAGCACGGCATGTCCCGCATTTCGCAATTCCTTCACGACGGCCGAGCCGACGAAACCCGTTGCACCTGTCACGAACACACGCATGGAAATCTCCCGTCGATCGAATGATGGGCGTACTCTCCGCAGATGATCGATCGGGGTGAAGTAGTGACGTTATACGGGTATGGGAACTAATACGATGAGTGTGCCGCTCGCCAGGAACAACGCGCTGGGAGAGTTCCTGAGGGACCGCCGCGAGAAGCTCGATGCGGCCGCCCTGGGATTCCCGTCGGTACGGCGGCGCACGCCGGGCTTGCGCCGTGAAGAAGTCGCCCAACGCGCCAACGTCAGCGCCACCTGGTACACGTGGCTCGAACAGGGAAGGGGTGGCGCTCCATCGGCCGACGTGCTCGACCGCATCGCGCGTGCGCTCATGCTTACCGATGTCGAACGCGAGCATCTCTTCCTGCTCGGCCTGGGCCGGCCGCCGGAGGTTCGCTATCAGGCGAAGGGGGACGTGACGCCGCGCTTGCAGCGCGTGCTCGACGCCTTCGACCTCAGCCCGGCCATCGTGCGTACCGCCACGTGGGACGTGGTCGCCTGGAACCGCGCCGCGGCGGCGGTGTTGACCGATTACGGCGAACTCATGGCCGCGGACCGCAACATCTTGCGCCTGATCTTCTCCCATTCCCGCGTCAGGGAGCGGCAGCTCGACTGGGAAAGCGTCGCGCGTTTCGTCGTCGCGTCGTTCCGTGCGGACGTCGCGCGCGCGGGGGCATCCAGGGAGATCGAATCCTTCGTCGCCGAGTTGCGTGGCGAGAGCGCCGAGTTCGACGCGATGTGGCGTAACCACGACGTCGGCCACCATGGCGGAGGCACGAAGATCTTTCGTCACTCGGATGGCGGACTGTTGACGTTGGAATACTCCGCGTTCACGGTCGATGGCCGGCCCGATCTCAGCATGATCGTATACAACCCGGCCACGCCCGCGGACGCGGCGCGCATAAGGGCGCTCCTCGCCGCATCGCCGGATTGAAGAAGGGTTGCCAATCCCCCGGGTGACACCATGTGGTGGGCTTGCACCTTCGAAACCCCTTCAGGAGAACCACCATGGCGCAACCCGCGCTATTCAAGCCGATCCAGGTACGTCGCCTGGAGTTGCCCAACCGTATCGTCATCGCACCCATGTGCCAGTACTCGGCAGAGGACGGCCGGATGACCGATTGGCACCAGATGCACCTCGGCCAGCTCGCCATGTCCGGCGCATCGCTGCTGACGATCGAGGCGACGGGCGTGCTGCCCGAAGGCCGCATCAGCTGGGGCGACGTCGGCCTGTACGACGACGCGACCGAGGAAGCGATGCGGCGCACCCTCGAAAGCGTCCGCCGCTGGTCGCACACCGCGATCGGCATCCAGCTCGGCCACGCGGGGCGCAAGGCATCCACGGAGGTCCCCTGGGCGGGTGGGCACCAGCTCCCGCCGGACGATCCGCACGGGTGGCAGACGGTCGCGCCATCCGCCGTACCGTTCAACGAGGGCGACGTGGCCCCCGTGGCCCTGGATCGCGAGGGCATGGTCCGTATCCGCGATGCCTTCGCGGCGGCGGCGGTCCGCGCAGCGCGCCTGGGCCTGGATTTCGTCCAGCTGCACGGCGCGCACGGTTACCTGTTGCACCAGTTCCTCTCGCCCTTGTCGAACCGGCGCACCGACGAATACGGCGGCTCGTTGGAGAACCGCATGCGGTTCCCGCTCGAGGTCTTCGAGGCGGTGCGCGCGGCATTCCCCGTCGACCGTGCGGTCACCATGCGCGTATCGGCCACCGACTGGGTGGAAGGCGGCTGGGACCTGGAGCAGACGATCGCCTTCGCCAAGGCGCTGGAAGCGCGTGGCTGCGATGCCATCCATGTTTCCACCGGCGGGCTCCACCCCGCGCAGCGCATCCCGGTCGGCCCGAGTTACCAGGTGCCGTTCGCGCGTGCCGTGAAGCAGGCGGTGAAGATGCCCGTGGTGGCGGTCGGTCTCATCACCAGCCCCGAACAAGCCGAGGCGATCGTCGCCACGGGCGACGCGGACATGGTGGCACTGGCGCGCACGATCCTCTACGACCCCCGCTGGCCTTGGCATGCGGCGGCCGAGTTAGGGGCCACCGTGCTCCCGCCAAAGCAGTACCTGCGGTCGCAACCGGCACGGCACCGTCACCTGTTCGGTGTCGATGGGCCGGTGGGGCCGACGGCGTCGTGGGAGCGCGACGAGAACGGCGCGTACTGGTGAGGTGACGGGGCGGCTGCGACAAGATGATGCAAGTCGTCCTGTCGCAGCCGTCGTTACACTGGGCGCTCCCTCCAGCAAGGAGCGCGAGCATGGCGGCGCCCATTCCCCCGTTCACGCACGAAACCGCCGTCCAGAAGGTCCGCCTGGCCGAGGACGGATGGAACAGCCGCAACCCCGAGAAGGTGGCGCTGGCGTACACGCCGGATAGCCGCTGGCGCAATCGCGCGGAGTTCGTCAACGGACGGGCCGACATCGTCGCCTTCCTCACCCGAAAATGGGCGAAGGAGCATGAATACCGCTTGATCAAGGAACTCTGGGCCTTCACCGGCGACCGCATCGCCGTGCGTTTCGCCTATGAATGGCACGACGACAGCGGCAACTGGTTCCGGTCCTATGGCAACGAGAACTGGGAATTCGACGACGCGGGCGAGATGCACCATCGCTATGCCTGCATCAACGACTTGCCGATCAAGGAAAGCGAGCGCAAGTTCCATTGGACACTCGGCCGCCGCCCCGACGACCATCCGGGGCTGTCGGACCTCGGCCTCTGATATCTTCCCCGGCCTGCGTGGACACGAGGCCGACGATTCATGAGCAAAGAACCCAAGCGTTGCGCCTGGGCGGGAACGGACCCGCTATACCTGGAATATCACGACATGGAATGGGGCGTGCCACTGCACGACTCGCGCATGCTGTGGGAGCAATTGATGCTGGAGGGTTTCCAGGCCGGCCTGTCGTGGATCACCATCCTGCGCAAGCGGGAGAACTTCCGAAAGGCGTTCAAGGGATTCGACCCCGCCAAGGTCGCCCGCTTCGGCGAGAAGGACATCATGCGACTGCTCGACGATCCGGGAATCGTCCGCTCGCGGGCCAAGATCGAGGCCACGATCGAGGGCGCGCGCATTTATGAGGACATGAGCGCCCGTGGAGAGGACTTCGACCGCTATTGCTGGTCGTTCACCGGCGGGAAGGTGCTGCGTGGGGATGGCCGTACGGTACAGGCGCAGACGCCGCTCTCCGTCACCATCTCGAAAGACCTGAAGAAGCGCGGCTTCAAGTTCGTGGGACCGACGATCACCTATGCCTGGATGCAGGCGGTGGGAATCGTGGACGATCATGCGCTGGGGTGTTTCAGGCGCTGAGGGGGACATCGCGGACAGGGTCCGCTCCCACCAGGCATGCTTATGGAGAGGTTCGGTCCCACCAGGGCATGGGTACGGTGGGGTCCGCTCCCACTGGCGCGGAGCTGGTGGCGTAGAATTCCCCGTTCCGCATACCGGGTTGCCGCCTTGCTTCCGACCGACGCCATTCCGTCCGCCAGCCACGCCACGTTCGACGAGGCCGATCGCGCGTGGATGGCCCGCGCGCTCGAACTGGCCGTGCATGCGCGCGATGCCGAAGGCGAGGTACCGGTCGGCGCCGTGGTCGTGCTCGATGGCGTGGCGGTCGGCGAGGGCTGGAACCGGAACATCACGCTCAACGATCCCACCGCGCATGCGGAGATCCAGGCACTGCGCGCGGCGGGCGAGACGCTTTCGAACTACCGGTTTCCCGGGGCCACGCTCTACGTCACCCTGGAGCCGTGCGCGATGTGCGCGATGGCGATGGTGCACGCGCGCATCGCCCGCGTGGTGTTCGGGGCCACCGATCCGAAGACCGGGGCGGCAGGCAGCGTTTTCGACACCCTGGTGTCGCCCCGGCACAACCATCGCGTCGAGGTGACGGGTGGCCTGGAAGCCGAGGCGGCGGGCGATCTGCTGCGCCGCTTTTTCCGCGACAGGCGCTAGGCGTACGGCGCCAGTGCTTCAGCGCAGGAGCGCTCGATCTTCAGCGAGATCAGCCCGTCGGCTCGCGTCACGCCAAGGTTCACCGAGGCGATGGGCAGGCCGCGGCGCGATGCCTCGAGCACGAACCGGTAGCCCGAATAAACCATCAGCGACGAGCCCACGACCAGCATGGCATCGGCCCGGCCCAGGTGCGCCCACGCGGTGTCCACGCGGGCGCGGGGCACGTTCTCGCCGAAGAAGACGACGTCCGGCTTGAGGATGCCGCCACACACCGTGCAGGGCGGAATGGAAAACGCGGAGAAATCGACTTCATCGAGATCGGCGTCGCCGTCCGGCGCGATGGTGGCCTGCAAGGCCATCCACGTGGGGTTGGCCTCTTCCAGGCGCGATTGCATGGCCTCGCGCGTGGTGAGGTCGCCGCATTGCATGCAACGCACGCGATCGAGCCGGCCATGCAGGTCGACGACATTCAGGCTGCCGGCTCGTTCGTGCAGGCCATCGACGTTTTGCGTGAGCAGCAGTTCGATGCGGCCCGCGCGCTCCATGGCGGCCAGGGCGCGATGCGCCACGTTTGGCGCGACACCGGCGAAGTGGCGCCAGCCGATCATGCCGCGCGCCCAATAGCGAGCCCGCGCGGCAGGCCCGCTCATGAATGCCTGCAACGTCATCGGCGGACTTCGTTTCCACGCCCCGCGGTCGTCGCGATAATCGGGAATGCCCGAATCGGTGCTGATGCCCGCGCCGGTCAGGACGAACAAGCGTGGATGCGCGTCGACGAAGCCGCGCAGCGGGTCCGCGATGGCGGTGTCGGGGGAGGGCAGGGTACTCACGACCCGGGACTATAGCCCATCGGCCCGACGTGTTCCCGAAGGGCTCGCAGCACCTGGCCGGCATCGTCGGCGAAGCGCAGGATCGCCTGGTCGAGGTAGCGGTTGCGCCCTTGCCCGAGCTCCCGTTCGAGCGCCAGTCCCACGCAGGACAATTCGGTGGCCTCGGCCATGCCGAGGGCGCCCGATACCCTGTGCAGCCAGGTTTGCAGGTGGCCGGTTCCCGGCTCGCCGAGCAGCGCCCCGAGGCCGGCGAGGTCGCTGCTCAGCGCGCGGTCGAGTGCGGCGATCACTTCGCGCAGCGCGTGTTCGCCACCGAGCGTGGAACGCAAGGCCTCCACGTCGATGCGTGGTGGCACGCGCGGCCGTTCGAAGGCGAGTTCGACGATGATCCGGTTGCCGATGTCCGCGTCCCATTCACGATGGACCACGCCGCCGACGGCGGCGACCATCCTCGCCACCTCGTCCAGGCAGGCATGGTCGTCCGCCGTGGGCCTGTGTTCGTCGGCCACCGTGAAATGCACGATCTGCGTCGCCGCGTCGTCGCCGACGACGTCCACGTGTAGCGCGACATACCGTGTACAGGCATGGAGCGCGTGTTCCAGCAGCAGGGACAGCGCACGGCCAAGTGCGGAAAACGGACCGTGCAGGTCGCCGTCGAGCGCCGGGTCGATCTCGAAGTCGAGCCGGATGCCGCGTACGAGCGCGTCCCGCGCGTAGTGGCGGCCAACCCTGCCCAGTAGTTGCGGCAGGCTGGTGCTGGCCTCGATGCGCCGTCGTGAAGCGACGGTCCCGCGGTGCTTCCACCATGCGGCGATGCGATGCAGGAGTGGCATCGGAAGGCGCGATGTGCTCAACTCTGCGGCCCGCCCACGATGCTCCAGACCGGCACGTGGGTGGTTGGACAAGCAAGAAAGGATGGATCACTCATGGTCTACCGCGTCATTCTGGCGGACGATCACCCCGTCGTGTTGAAGGGCCTCAGCCTCGCCCTGGCCAAAGACGGCCTCGCGACGGTGGTAGGCGAAGCCCAGTCGCCGGCCGAACTCCTCGACCTGCTCGCAGTGACGCCCTGCGACGCGCTGATCACCGATTTCAGCATGCCTGCCCCGGGGCAGGATGGTCTCGTCCTGTTGCACGAGATACGCCGGCGACATCCCACGCTTCCGGTGATGGTGATCACGACGTTGGCCAATCCGGCGTTGTATCGCGAAATCATCGGGACAGGTGTGCTCGGCCTCATCGGCAAGTCCGGCGACACCCGGGAAATTCCCGAGGCGTTGATGGAAATCCTGTCGAATCATGTCTACCTCGGTAGTTCGGTGCGCGATCTGGTCGCCACGCCACATGGCGAGCCACTGGGCAAGTCCGGGACGCTGGCCGACCTTTCACCGCGCGAACTGAAGATCCTGCGGCTGTTCGCGGCCGGTAACAGCGTCACCGATATCGCCAAGGCGACCGGGCGTGGATTGTCGACCGTCAGCCAGCAGAAATCGAACGCGATGCGAAAGTTGCGACTGGACACGGATGCCGAAATTTTCGAATACATCGAGCGGCTGCGCTTGTGATGCGCCATCGCCAGGCACAACGATAACCATCGCCGGACGCGACGGACATGGAAGATTTCTTAAAACACGTCGTATGCTTGGGGACCGGATCCCAGGAGAGCCATGGTGAGTGCCAAGATCAGCCCACTCGCGGGAAAGCCCGCGACGGAGAGCCAGCCTGTCGACGTGGCGGCCTTGCTCGCCGCCTACCACGACCTCAAGCCCGAGCCATCCGTGCCCGAACAGAGGGTGGTCTTCGGCACGTCGGGTCATCGGGGGTCCTCGTTCGACCGTTCATTCAATGAATGGCACGTGCTGGCCGTGGTCCAGGCGATTTGTGAATATCGTGCGAAGGATGGCGTCGATGGCCCGGTGTTCGTCGGCATCGACACCCATGCGTTGTCCGGTCCGGCTTTTGAAAGCACCCTGGAAGTGCTGGCCGGAAACGGCGTGGAGACGCAGGTATCCGCCGGTGGCGAGTTCACGCCGACACCCGTGGTGTCGCACGCCATCCTGGTCCACAACCGCGGCCGCGACACCGGCCGCGCGGATGGCATCGTCATCACCCCGTCGCACAATCCGCCCGACAGTGGCGGTATCAAGTACAACCCCCCGCATGGCGGTCCCGCGGATACCGACGCCACGTCGTGGATCGCGGCGCGCGCCAACGCCTTGATCGAAGGCGGCCTGCGCGAGGTGAAACGCATTCCCTTCGCCCAGGCCCGCAAGGCCGGAAGCACGCACGAATTCGATTTCCTGCAACGCTACGTCGGCGACCTGGACGACGTGCTCGACCTGGAAATCATCCGCGCGAAGGGCGTGCGCATGGGCGTCGATCCGCTCGGTGGCGCGGGCGTCCATTACTGGAGCGCGATCGGCGAGCGCTATGGCCTGAACCTCACGGTGGTGAGCGAGACCGTCGACCCGACGTTCTCGTTCATGTCGCTCGACTGGGATGGCCGCGTGCGCATGGACCCATCGTCCTCGTATGCGATGCAGCGGCTGATCGGCCTGAAGGACAAGTTCGACGTGGCCTTCGCCTGTGACACGGACCACGACCGGCATGGCGTCGTCGCGCCGAGTTCGGGCCTGATGCAGGCCAATCATTATCTTGCGGCCGCGGCCTGGTATCTGTTCCAGAATCGCCCCGGCTGGCGTGCCGACGCGGCCATCGGCAAGACCGCGGTGAGCACCGCGCTGCTCGACCGCATCGCCGGGCACCTGGGCCGCCCGTTGCGCGAGGTGCCGGTGGGCTTCAAGTATTTCGTCGCGGGCCTGTACGACGGCAGCATCGGCTTTGGCTGCGAGGAGAGCGCCGGCGCGTCGTTCCTGGCCAAGGATGCATCGGCATGGTCCACCGACAAGGACGGCATCGTGGCGGCCTTGCTTGCCGGCGAGATGACGGCTCGCCTCGGCAAGGACCCGGGTGAGTTGTATTCGGACATCACCAGGCAGCTGGGCGAACCAGCCAACGCGCGCATCGACGCCCCGGCCAACCATGCGCAGAAGGCGAAGCTGTCGAAGCTGGCGCCGGAGCAGGTCACCTCCCGGACCCTCGCGGGCGATCCGATCGTCGAGGTGACCAACAAGGCGGGCGGCCAGGCCATAGGCGGCATCAAGGTGATCTCGGCGAACGGCTGGTTCGCCGCGCGTCCGTCGGGCACCGAGGACATCTACAAGGTCTATGGCGAGAGCTTCCGCGGCAAGGAGCATCTGCAGACCGTCCTCGCCGAGGCCCAGGCGATGGTCGACCGCGCTCTTTCCGGCTGATACCGAGGTTCCGATGTCCAACGACAACACGCCGATCAAGGTCCTGGTCGGCTCGCGCAATCCGGTCAAGATCGGCGCCGTGCGTAACGCGCTGGCGCCGCTGTTCCCCGGCCGCCTGGTCGAGTGCGAGGGCATGCACGCGCCTTCGGGCGTTCACGACCAGCCCATGTCCGCCGCGGAAACCCGCGAGGGCGCGATCAATCGCATGAACTTCTGCCGGCAGCATGGCGAGGCCGATTTCTACGTCGCGCTGGAAGGCGGCGTCGATGTCACCGAGGATGGTCCCGGTACGTTCGGCTATGTCGCCATCGCGAACGGTGTCGACGTATCGGTAGGGTGCAGCGCGTGGCTGCCCCTGCCGCCTGCGGTCTACGAAGCCCTGCTCGAGGGCGAGGAACTCGGCGACGTGATGGACCGCCTGTTCAACACGGTGAACATCAAGCAGCAGGGCGGCGCCATCGGCCTGGTCACCAACGGCCATGCGACACGCGAGGGCGCGTACACACAGGCGATGGTGCTGGCGATGGCGCCGTTCCTCCATCCGGAACTCTACGGGCTCCGGCCTGCCGTCTGACCGCCCGGCGTCAGCGCATGCCGCCCGAGGCGATGATCAGTTCGCCGGTGATCCAGCGCGCGTCGTCCGAGGCCAGGAAGGCGACGATGGGGGCGATGTCGTCCACCTGGCCGACACGGCCGAGCGGCGTCTGGCTGACCGCGAAGGCCTCGAAGTCGGAACCCTCGATGCCTGCCGCCTTCACGCCTTCGGTGATCACCATGCCCGGGTTCACCGCGTTCACGCGGATACCGCGCGGACCCAGTTCGCGGGCGAGCACGCCCGTGATCGCGTCCACCGCACCCTTGGTACCGGTGTAGACGGCGCTCTCGGGCGGCGTGATGCGGGTGGCGGTGGAACCGATGTTGACGATGCTGGCACCCTTGTCCAGGTGCTTCACGGCCGCTTGGGTGACAAGGAGCGTGCCGAGCACGTTGATGTCGAAGGTGCGGCGGTACAGCTCCTCGGTCGTCACCTCGATCGAGGCGAACTCGTAGACGCCGGAGTTGTTCACCAGGACGTCCAGACGGCCGAAATGCTCGATGGTTTTAGCGACGAGGTTTTCCGCGTCCGCTTGCTTGGAGACATCGCCACCCACGGCCACGGCCTTGCCACCGGCCGCCTCGATCTCGGCCACGACCTTGTCGGCGCCGGCCTTGCTGGAGGCGTAGTTCACGATCACCGATGCGCCTTCGGCCGCCAGCGCCTTGGCGATGCCCGCGCCGATGCCCTTGGATGCGCCGGTGACCAGTGCGACCTTGTCTTTGAGCTTGCTCATGTTGATGTTCCTTGGACTAAGTGAGAGTCCGCCCAACGGGCGGTCGGCCCCGATGTGGGGCCCTGCACCGATCCATGGGGACGAGGGCGCGCGGGCTGTCATACCTCCCGGCTCATAACACTTATGCCGCCAAGGCAATGGTGATTGGGAAAGACGTACTTGAAAGGCGCGAACGGCGCCTTATTCATGTTCCGGTCGAGGTGACGGCAGCATGCCGCCCACCCAATCGCCATCGGAATCCCCACATGAACAGTTCCACCGCGCTCGAACCCGTAGATTCTTTCGATTACGTCATCTTCGGTGCCACAGGCGACCTCACGATGCGCAAGCTGTTGCCTGCGCTGTACCGGCGTTTCGCCGAAGGGCAGGTTCCCGCCGATTCGCGCATCGTGGGTACCGCACGCTCACCGCTGGACGACGAGGGCTACCGCGAGCGAGCACGCCAGGCGCTGCGCGAGCACGTGCGAGCCGACGAACTCATCGACGGGACGGTGAACCGCTTCCTGCGCATGGTTCACTATGTGAGCCTCAACGGCGCCGAATCCACGGGTAACTGGGAGGGACTGAAGTCCCTGCTGGCATCGAATGTCGCGGCCGACAGGGTGCGCGTCTTCTATCTGGCCACGGCGCCGGACCTGTACGGCGACATCGCACGCAACGTGGCGGAGAAGGGACTGCGCAGCGAGTCGTCGCGCATCGTGCTGGAGAAGCCGATCGGCACCGACCTGGAAACGGCACGCAAGGTCAACGAAGGCGTAGGCCGCTATTTCCCCGAGGGGAGCATCTTCCGCATCGATCACTACCTCGGCAAGGAAGCCGTGCAGAACATCATCGCGCTGCGTTTCGCCAACCCGATGCTGGAACGCATGTGGGATCGCGACTCCATCGAGTACGTGCAGATCACTGCCGCCGAGACCGTCGGCCTCGAAGGCCGGGGCGGTTACTACGACGGGTCCGGCGCGTTGCGCGACATGATCCAGAACCACTTGTTGCAGGTGCTCACGGTGGTCGCCATGGAACGTCCCGTGTCGCTCGACGCCGATGCGCTGCGCGACGAGAAGGTGCGCGTACTGAAATCGCTGAAGCCACTCGATCGCCACAACTTGCGGGCGAACGTCGCGCGCGGCCAGTACGTGCAGGGAACGGCAGGCGGAAAGCCGGTGCCTGCCTATCGCGAGGAGCTGCCGGGCGAGACGCCCAGCAACACCGAGACCTTCGTCGCCTTGAAGGCGGAGATCGACAATGCCCGTTGGCGTGGCGTCCCCTTCTACCTGCGTTCGGGCAAGCGCATGCCCGAGAAGCTTACCGAGGTGGTCGTGCAGTTCCGGGCGGGCGAGCCGGGCCTGTTCGGCGAGGCGCGGCCGGGCAGCCGCCTCGTGATCCGCGTGCAGCCGAACGAAAGCGTCACGTTGCCGCTGTTCGTTAAGCACCCCGGCAACAGCTTCGGCCTGGACGAGGTCGACGCGTTGTCCCGGCTCGGTGAGCCGGGCCGCATCCGCTACCGCGACTCCTACGAGGGGCTGATGCTGGACGCCGTGAAAGGCAGTCCCGCGTTGTTCGTCCGCAAGGACGAGACCGAGGCGGCCTGGCAGTGGGTGACGCCGATCCTGGAAGGCTGGCGCGAGGACGAGAACGGTCCCGACACCTATGAAGCCGGCACCTGGGGCCCCGATTCGGCCCGCGAGCTGTTGCGCCAGGCGGGTCACCAGTGGGTCGAGGACATCGCCGCCTGAAGGGCCTCCCGGCCGCCTGTCCCATTGCATCCAAGACGGGCGGCCGCATTATGTGGAGAGTGCCGGGAAGAGGGTCCCCGAGCCCCATTCCCAGGCAACCTTCCTTCCCCTGGAGGCCTCCATGTCCGAGTATCGCAAGACCCCCGAAGCATTGGCGAAGTTGACCCCCGAGCAGTTCCGGGTCACCCAGCAGAGCGGCACCGAGCGGCCGTTCCACAATGAGTTCCACGACAGCCACGCGCCGGGCATCTACGTCGACATCGTCTCGGGTGAACCGCTGTTCTCCTCGCTCGACAAATTCGACAGCGGCTGCGGCTGGCCGAGCTTCACCCAGCCACTCGAAAACGAGCATGTCGTCGAGAAGCAGGATGTCAGCCACGGCATGGTCCGGACCGAGGTCCGCTCGACCCACGCCGACAGCCACCTGGGCCATGTCTTCCCCGACGGCCCGCGCGACCGCGGCGGCCTGCGTTATTGCATCAACTCCGCCTCGCTGCGCTTCATCCCCCTGGCCGACCTGGAGAAGGAGGGCTACGGGCAGTACGCGAGCCTGTTCGCCGACGCGAAGGGAGGTGTCGCATGACCGCGCGCGCCATTCTCGCCGGCGGTTGCTTCTGGGGCATGCAGGACCTGATCCGCAAGCAGCCGGGAGTGATCTCCACCCGCGTCGGCTATACCGGCGGCGACGTGCCCCATGCCACCTATCGCAACCACGGCAGCCACGCCGAGGCGATCGAGATCGAGTTCGATCCGGACAAGCTGAGCTACCGCAAGGTGCTGGAGTTCTTCTTCCAGATACACGACCCGACCACGCTGAACCGGCAGGGCAACGATCTGGGCGAGAGCTATCGCTCGGCGATCTTCTACCTCGACGACGAGCAGAAGGCCGTGGCCGAGGACACCATCGCCGACGTGAACGCCTCCGGCCTGTGGCCGGGCAAGGTGGTGACCGAGGTGGCGCCGGCCGGACCGTTCTGGGAAGCCGAGCCCGAGCACCAGGATTACCTGGAGAAGTACCCCAACGGATACACCTGCCACTTCATCCGGCCGGACTGGGTATTGCCCCGCCGCGCCACTTGACCCGGCAGCACCCCCGGCTCTGGTATAAGAGCCGCGGGGTGCTGGCAACGCAGGGGGCGGGCAAGGCATGGAGAGTGCGATCGGTAAGGGATCTCGACCGTCCTGGCGGCATGGCCACGGCGTGTGGCCCTGGCTCGCCCTGCTCGTCGCCATCGGCGTGCTGCGCGCCACCAACCGGTATCTCGTCGACGTCGCCAATGGCCATCCGTCGCTCTTCGCGCCGAAGCTGATCGACGAACTCACCGGCTCGCTGAGCTTCGGCGTCTTCCTGCCGGCACTGTTCCTGATGCTGCGGCGCATGCCGCGTACCTGGCTTGCGCACGCGGGCTTGTTCCTCGCGCTGTCGATCGCCCAGACCAGCTTGATGATCGCCTTTCGCCAGCTCGTGTTCGGTGCGGCCGGCATGCCCGAGTTCGCTTATTCGCCGACGCACTGGCGCTACCTGATGGAGATGCCGACGCAGCTGTTCTTCTACGTGGTGATCGTGGCCGGGGTGTGGCTGTTCGACCGCTACAGGGAGGGGCAGGCGCGGGAATTGCGCGCCGCGCAACTGGAGTCCGCATTGTCCGAGGCGAGGTTGGACGCCTTGCGCCTGCAACTCAACCCGCACTTCCTTTTCAACACGCTCAACGCCGTGTCGGAGCTGATGTACGAGCGGCCGCGCGTGGCCGACGAAATGCTTTCACGTATCGGTGAGTTGCTGCGCAACACGTTGTCCGCATCCAGCCATGAGCACAGCCTCGCCGAAGAATGGCGCCTGGTCTCGTTATACACGGACATCCAGCGCGTTCGCTTCGGCGACGGGCTGGACGTGCAGGTCGAGGCGAATCCCTCGCTCGACGACCTGCGGATTCCCTTCCTGCTGCTCCAGCCGCTGGTGGAGAACGCCATCGAACACGGCGGCTCCGGCGATGGACGGCGCGTGCGCGTGGACGCCTCGCGCGAAGCCGGCAGGCTCACTGTTCGCGTGCGCGATGACGGCGGCGGTGCCATGGCCCGGCCGGGGCACGGCATCGGCCTGGGCAATGTCGGGGCACGGCTTCGGCACCTTTATGGCGAAGAGGCGGGGGTACGGCTCGAGCCAGTGGTCGGCGGCGGCAGCGTCGTCAGCGTCTGGCTGCCGGCCAGGCGCTGGGAGGTCGCATGAGCCTGCGCGCGGTCGTGGTCGACGACGAGGCTCCCGCACGGGCCAAGCTGCGTCGCTACCTCGCCGAAAGCGAGGGCGTGCAATGGATCGGCGAAGCGTCCGATGGCCGTGAAGCGGTGAGGTTGATCCAGCGCGACCGCCCCGACGTGGTCTTCCTGGACATCAGCATGCCCGGCCTCGACGGCTTCGCCGTCTTGCAGGCGTTGGGCGATCCGTTGCCGGCGGAGATCGTCTTCGTCACCGCGCACGACGACCAGGCGGTACGCGCGTTCGAGGTGCATGCTTTCGACTACCTGCTGAAGCCGGTGGGACCGGAGCGCTTCGCCCGTGCGTTGGCGCGCTTGCGCGACAAGGTGGCACCCGCGCTCGGGATAGCGGTACGCGTGGAGGGACTGCTGGGGGACGCGCCGCTTCCGCAACGCTATCTGGATCGCCTGCTACTGCCCAGTGGCGATGCCGCCGAACTGGTGCGCGTCGAGCGCATCGACCGCATCGAATCCGACCGCAACTACCTGGACGTGTATGTGGACGGCACGGCCCATCGGCTGAGGGGAACGCTGGACGCGATGCAGGGTCGCCTGAATCCCCGTCAGTTCGTGCGGGTGAACCGATCGGCGATCGTCCGTCTCGACGCGGTGCGCGAGGTGCAGCCCTGGCCCGACGGCGAACGGCGGCTTCTGTTGGCCGACGGTGCGCGAGTCACCTGGACGCGCCGCTACCTGGCGAACCTGCCCGAAGGCCTCTCCCTCGGGGCCTGAGCTTGGCTCCGCTTCCTGTCGCCGCATCCGTCCTGGCCGGGATTCGTCCCCGGCACTCCTGGCTTCGTCCCTGGCGGCACCTGCGGGCGGCCCGTGCCGCTCCACACTCCGTCCACCTGTCGGAGATCAATCATGGCGAAGAAAGCCCTTGTCGCTGCCGGAATCCTTGTCGCGCTCGGCGCCGTGGGATGGGCGGTATTCCGTCCGGATCAGGCGCTGCGTGTCGCCGCGGGTGTCGCGGCCCACCACGTCTGTTCGATGACCTTCGTGGGGAATCAGGACCCGAAGCGGACGTACGACGAACTGGTGACGCCGATGATCGGCGATACCGCCGCCCGTCTGCTCACGCCGCATGTGTCGCGAGATCCGGCCGGCGTCGAGGTTTCCGGGCCGTTCCGGTCGCTGGCCCGCGCCGAGTTCGTACCCGGGTACGGTTGCCGCCTCGTCTTGCCCGGCAACCGCCCGCTGCCCGCCGATGCGACGAGCCATGCCGTGGCGGTTGCCGATGGATTCGCACCGGCCGATGTCGTCGCCGCCACACGACCCGCGATCGCCGCCGCGGTGGACCGTGTCTTCCGGGACGCACCGGGCAAGCCGCCGAAGCGCGTGAAAGCGGTCGTGGTGGTGAAGGATGGCCGCGTGATCGCCGAACGCTATGCGCCTGGATTCGGCGTGCACACGCCCTTGATCAGCTTTTCCGTCGCCAAGTCGTTCACCAATGCCTTCCTCGGCATCCTCGCGCGGAAGGGCAGGCTGCGCGCGGACCAGCCCGTGGACGCGCCCGAGTGGAAGGCGCCGGGCGACGCACGCGCCGCGATCACGATCGAAGACCTCATGCGGATGCGCAGCGGGCTCGCCATCGAGGAAGCCGAATCGGCCTTCAGCCCCGTGGCGAGGATGGAATTCCTGCATGCCGACATGGCGGGATTCGCCGCCGCGCAACCGGCGAAGGAGCCGCCGGGCTCGTCCTTCGAATACACCTCGGGAAACACGATACTGCTCGATCGCCTGCTGGGCGAGAAGGTGGGTGGAGGTCCCGCGGGGCTTCGCGCGTTCGCACGGCGCGAATTGTTCGATCCGCTGGGCATGGGCGAGGTCACCATGGAATTCGACGGACGAGGCAGCTTCGTCGGTTCCACCTACGTGTATGCCAGCGCCCGCGACTATGCGCGCTTCGGCATGCTCTACCTGAGCGATGGCATCGCGCCGGACGGTAGGCGGCTGCTTCCCGAAGGCTGGGTCGGCTGGTCGCGAACCTCCACGCTGGGAGCCCCTTACGGCGCCGGCTTCTGGACCAACGACGGCCCGAGCGACCTGGCCCGCCGACGCGTCGAGGGTGGCTTCCCCAAGGACGGATTCTTCGCCAGCGGCACCATGGGCCAGCGCATCTACATCGTGCCGTCCGAGCATCTGGTGGTGGTGCGCTTCGGTTACTCCGCGCCGCCCGACTACGGCATCGTCGACGACGTGGGCCTGATCGAGGCGGCCATCGCGGCCACGCGGTGAGAAAGCCGGGTCAGCCGACGGCTTCGGAGGAGGCGAGGGACAGGAGTTCCGGCATGCGGTCGATCACCGCCACCGCGCCGGCACCGTACAGGTCGAGCGACTTGCGATAGCCGTAGCTGACCAGGACGAAGTCCATGCCCGCGTCGCGCGCGGCGAGCACGTCGCTCTCGGAGTCGCCGACCATCAGGCTTCGTCCGATCGGCACGCGCGCCTCGTCGGCGAGGTGGCGCAGGGGCACGCCGCTGGGCTTGCGCTCGGGCAAGGTGTCGCCACCGACGATGCCGTCGATGTAAGGCAGCATGCCGCGTACCTCCAGCAAGGGACGCACGAATTCCTCGTTCTTGTTCGTGCATACCGCCAGCTTCACACCCCGCGCGTGAAGCGCCTTCAACGTCTCGACCACGCCGTCGTAGGCGACGCCGTCGAGTGCGGTTTCCGCGTAATGCGCGAGGAAACCCGGCATGACCTCGTCGATATCCGCGTCGCTTCCCGCATGGCGGAAGGCATAGGTGATGAGCTTTCGCGAGCCCTCGCCGATCCAGCCGGTGACCTGGCTCGTGTCGTAGGTGGGCAGTTTCCAGTCCCGCAACGTGCGGTTCACCGATTCGGCGATGTCGGCCGCGCTGTCGACCAGCGTGCCGTCGAGATCGAAGATGACGAGGGAGTAGGGGAAGGACAAGGCACCGCTCCGCGCGAAAGACAACGATTCTACGCCTTCTGCGCCGCCAGCCCGTGGCCGAGCAGGGCCACGGCGTGTCGCGTGATCTCCTCCGGCCCGATGTGCTTGCGCAGGGGGTCGTCCTTCCATTTGCGCAGCGCGGTCATCGGCAACACCGTCAGGCTGAGTACCGAGGTCATCAGCAGGACGGGGTCCAGCGCCTTGTTCAGCCGGCCCTCGTCCTGCCAGCGGCGAATGGCCGTGACCAGGGCGGCCTGTCGACTCGCCTTGACCCGCTTGCGCAGGTGCTGCTTGAACAGGTCGTGGTCGTTGAGCAGCTCGCCGAAGAACACGGGGCCCATCCACGGATGTTCGGCGGCAAGCTCGACGAAACGTTCCGCGAGCCGGGCGAACGCCGCCGCCGGGTCGTTCGCGTGCGTCTGGAAGATGTCGTCGATCCGCGCTCGCATCGGCGCGATGTGTACGTCGAAGATGGTGTCGAACAGTTGCTCGCGCGTCTTGAAGTAGTAGTGCACCGCGGCGGGCGTCATGCCGGCGGCACGTGCGATCGCGGCGAGCGTGGTCGCGGTGTAGCCCTGTCGCGCATACAACTCCAGCGCGATGCCGACCAGCCGTTCTCGCTGGTCCGGGCCGTCGGGGTGGGAGGGTGGACGGCCCGGACGGCGAGCCTTGCGGGGGGAAGTAGTGACCACGGTGTCTCCGGAATCGATGACCGCATGGATACCATGAATGGCCCGGCATTTGACCGCATGCGGTGCCGGGCATATATTAACTCACCACTTAATTAATTGCAGGCGGCGCGCCGTGACGACCGAAACAGCCCAGGATGCCGCGGCGACGCCGGCCAGCATCGCCGCGCCCGATCCCGTTCCCGTCGCGCCGGCACCCGTTCCGTCGCTGCGCCTGCTGTTCATCGCCCTGATGCTGGTGATGTTGCTGGCCGCCCTCGACCAGACCATCGTCTCGACCGCGTTGCCGACCATCGTGGGCGAGCTGGGGGGCTTGAGCCAGTTGTCGTGGGTGGTGACCTCGTACCTGCTCACGTCGACGGTGGTGGTGCCGCTGTATGGCAAGTTCGGCGACCTGTTCGGTCGCAAGATCGTCCTGCAGACCGCCATCGTGATCTTCCTGCTAGGTTCCATCCTGTGCGGGCTCGCGCAGGACATGACCCAGTTGATCCTGATGCGTGCCTTGCAGGGCTTGGGTGGCGGTGGCCTGCTGGTGGTGACCATGGCGTCGATCGGCGACGTGATCCCTCCGGCCGAGCGCGGCAAGTACCAGGGCTTGTTCGGTGGCGTTTATGGACTGGCCACGGTGATCGGCCCCTTGCTCGGCGGCTTCATGGTCGACCACCTTTCGTGGCGCTGGATCTTCTACGTGAACCTGCCGTTGGGCGTGTTGTGCATCGCCGTGATCGCCGCGGTGTTCCATCCGCACGTGCGCCACGTCCGCCATACGATCGATTACTGGGGCGCGGGCTGGTTGGCGCTGGCATTGAGTTGCCTCATCCTGTTCACCACCGAGGGAGGCACCACGCTGCCGTGGGATTCGGCGCAGTTGTGGTTCATCCTCGCGTTCGCGGTGGTCGGCGTGGTCGGTTTCATCTACGAGGAAAGCGTGGCGGCGGAGCCGATCATCCCGTTGCACCTGTTCCGCCACCGCACCTTCCTGCTCAGCAGCCTCATCGGATTCTTCGTGGGCACGGCGTTGTTCGGTTCCACGACCTACCTGCCGCTGTACCTGCAAGTGGTGAAGGGCGTGTCGCCCACTGGTGCGGGCTTGCAGTTGTTGCCGCTGATGGGTGGCGTGCTGGTCAGTTCCATCGCGTCCGGGCGCCTCATCAGCCGGTTCGGCCGGTACCGTGTGTTTCCGATCCTCGGCACGCTGATCGCGGGGATCGCCCTGGTCCTGCTGGGCACGGTGCGCGACAGCGATCCGCTGTACCTGATCTACCTCTATGCCGGCTTTCTCGGCCTCGGCCTGGGCATGGTCTTGCAAGTGTTGATCCTCGCCACGCAGAACAGCGTGGAGGCGAAACACCTCGGCGTGGCGACATCGGGTGTCACCCTGTTCCGTTCGATCGGGGGTTCCATCGGCGTGTCGGCGTTCGGCGCCATCTTCAGCAATGGATTGCAGTCGCGATTGAACGACGTGATGCCCGAGGGTCCCCGCACGCCGCGCTCCCTGGGGCCCGACGCGGTGCGCGCGCTCCCGCCGGCGATCCACGACCGCTACCTCCACGCCTTCGGCGCCTCGCTGCACACGGTGTATCACGTGGCGGCGGTGGTCATGGCGGTGGCGTTCGTCCTGGCGTGGTGGCTGCGCGACGTGCCATTGCGCCGCGCGCACTGACGTGTGGGGGTCGACCCCCACCAGAGCGGCTCCCACCAAAGGGGTTGCCACTGAGCTGGGCTGCCGCCTTGAAGGGCTTTCATGGTGGAGTGGGTGTGCATTTCCGGCAGGGATGATGGGCAGACGCTATTCACGGCCATCGGGCGACGTAGTATCGATCGGCCCATCGCCGCGGCGCTTGGGTTACAGCGTTATTCCTTACGATCAAACCCCGTGCGATCCACCAAGGAGTCATCCGCTATGACGAACAACGCTTCGCAGTCCCACGATGCATCCACGAAGACCCGTGCCTTCGCCCGCCTCAGCGCCTTCGAGGTGGCCGCGGTTCCCGAGGACGACAAGGGTGGCCTGTTCCTGACCATCTACACCGATCCTGACCGTCCGGAACCGGAAATCGGCATCATCGGCGGCTGATACGTACGCATCGTCCGACCCCGCGCCCCGCACTCGCGGGGCGCATCGTCATGGGAGGTTCCATGCGTCGTCCCCTGATCCTCGCTCCTTCGAACGACCCACATGCGTGCGCACTGGCATGGGCGATCCGCCAGCAAGGCGTCGAGCCTTTATGGATGCCTTCGTTACGCGCGGAGAGAGGCATCCACTACAGCGTGCGGACGGGAGGCGAGGGTACGTCGTTCAGCGATTCGCTTCTGGCCGGCGACAGCATCGGGTCGGTATGGAACAGGCGGCTGCATGACCCTGTGCCCGACTGCGCGGAGGAAGACAGGAACTTCGCCACGTGGGAATGGAAACTGTTCCAGCGTAATGTCTTCAGTCTCGAAAGCACCTACGGCGATGCCTTGTGGGTGAATGGGCTGGCGGCATCGCAGCGGGCGGAGTTGAAGCTCGTGCAACTCGACACCTGCCGGCGCCTGGGTATTCCGTTCCCGGAGACATTGGTGACCACCGATGTCGCCGAGGTGGAAGCGCTGATCCGGCGGTGCGGTACGGTCGTGTTCAAGAGTTTCCTCGTGCACCAGTGGCAGGAGCGCGCAAGCGGCAGGATGCACGCCGTCGGCGTCACGCTGCTCAACGGCGACAGCGAATTGCCCGCGGAGGCCATCGCGGTCTGTCCAGGCATCTACCAGCGTTACATCGAGAAGCGCCACGATGTGCGCGTCACCTTCATCGGCGATCGCGTGTTCGCGATGAGCCTGGGCAAGGCGCAGGGCGACGCGTATATCGACTGGCGGGGCCAAGGCAAGGATCCGGCCTTCCGCGCAGAGGCGATAGCCTTGCCTGCGGGGGTTGAAGCGAAGCTGCGCACGTTCATGCGCGAACTCGGCCTCGTGTTCGGATGCATCGATCTCGCCGTCGACAAGCAAGGGGATTTCCATTTCCTCGAAGTGAACCAGGCCGGCCAGTTCCTGTTCGTCGAGGACTTGCTGCCCGAATACCCGGTGTTGCAAAGCATGACCGCCTTGCTCGTCACCGGGCGCACCGATGCGTCCATCGATGCGTTGGCGCCTGTCTCGATGGAGGCCTTCTGGCAGTCGGACAGCTATGCGGCCTTGCGCGCCGGCGTACGGACGAACCTGCCGGAACGTTCCCTGTTCACGCTGGAATAGGCGACGCGGCGGCGTGCGGCTATCCGAAGGTGAAGGAATAGACCTGGATACCCGGATCGAGAAACTCGATCTCGACGTCCCGGTCGGTAATCTCACCCGCCTGCCGGATCAACTGGTACATCCGCGGCTTGCTCACCGTGCCGCTGCCGTCGGCGGCGACATCGACACCGTGGCCGGCGCCCGGCGGCTTGCCGTCGATGAGCACCCGGAAACGAACGGGCGCGCCGCTCGACGACGGCCCCATCACCAGGTGGACGTCGCGTGCATGAAAACGGAAGACGATGCGAGCGTCGGCCTTGTCGGACTGCGCGGATTCCGCCTTGACCGTCCAGTCCCCGGCAAAACCCCAACCACCGGGTGACAGGTCGTCGGGACGTGCGTACGTCTTGCTCCGGCCCTGCCGCATGCCGCCTGGGGAAGCGAAGCCGTCGGCACGGTCGTAACCGACATAGGTCTCGCCCGTACGTAGTTGCGCCCAATCGGCCTGCGCTTCGACGCCTTCGGATGTCACCTTGGTCGGTCCGGCGGGCAAATCGGCGTGCCCGGCTTCGGCCAGCAATTGCCTGATGATCGCTTCGGTATGTTCGTATTCGCCTTCGCCGAAGACGTGGTGGCGGATGCGTCCCTGGCTGTCGACGACGTAGAGGGCGGGCCAGTATTCATTGTCGAAGGCACGCCACACGGCATGGTCGCTGTCGACGGCGACCGGATAACCGGGAGCGATGTCCTTCACCGCGGTGCGCACGTTGTCCAGGTTCTTCTCGAAGCCGAACTCCGGCGAGTGGACGCCGATGACGACCAGGCCCTGGTTCCCGTATCTGGCGGCCCATGCGCGAAGGTAAGGGACTTGCCGGAGTGAATTGATGCAGGAGTACGTCCAGAAATCGACGAGCACCACCTTGCCGCGCAACGCGGCGGGCGAGAGTGCCGGGGAGCCGATCCAGGTCGTCGCGCCGGTGAGGGACGGCATTCGGCCCTCGACCGGGAGTTCGATCGCCGAGGGGGGCGAAGCGACGGCATCGCCACCAGCGGCCGGCTGGGAAAACACGGTGGTGAACGCCAGCGAGATCGCCAGCAACGTGTATGGTTTCATGAAGCGCTCCCGGTATCCGGCGACATGTCACTACAATTCGCACCGGATCTCTTGGAGGGACGTGCCTTCGTGGCGAGGCCTCAGTCTTGCCTGTCTTGCGGAAGCAGGCGGTCGTATTCCCGTTTGACCACGGCATAGCATTCGCAGGTACG
This sequence comes from Luteibacter sp. KNZ12-1A, assembly GCF_056755675.1. Taxonomy (NCBI): domain Bacteria; kingdom Pseudomonadati; phylum Pseudomonadota; class Gammaproteobacteria; order Lysobacterales; family Rhodanobacteraceae; genus Luteibacter; species Luteibacter sp. KNZ12-1A. Next base: position 31,388 of record NZ_JBPGXU010000015.1, read on the forward strand.
TCGCTCGAGCCCTTCGCGATCGAGCACAGTGATGTGTCCACGCCGATAGTGGATCAACCCGGCACGCTGCAAGTGTCCGGCAGCCTCCGTGACGCCTTCGCGGCGCACGCCAAGCATGTTGGCGATCAGTTCCTGGGTCATGACGAGGTCGCTCCCGCCCAGGCGATCCAGGCTGAGCAGTAACCACCGGCACAGCTGCTGGTCGAGCGAATGGTGTCGATTGCAGACGGCGGTCTGCGACATTTGCGTGATGAGGGCCTGCGTATAACGGAGCAGCAGGTGGAGAACCGGCCCAGCGCGATTGAATTCACGCAGCATCGCCGCCGCTTCCAGCCGGAATCCCTTTCCCGCGCTTTGCACCAGCGCCCTGCTGGGGGTCGATTCCCCGCCCATGAAAAGCGAGATGCCGACGATGCCCTCGTTACCGACCACGGCGATTTCCGCCGAGGCGCCGTCTTCCATCACGTAGAGGAGGGAAACGATGGACGTGGTGGGAAAATAGACGTGGCCCAGCCGTACACCCGGCTCGTACAACACCTGCCCCAGGGGCATATCGATGGGTTCGAGCAGGGGCGACCACGACGCGAGGGAGTCATCGGGCAACATGGCGAGCAAACGGTTGTCGCGCGGATCCAGAGCCGAGGCCATGCGCTTTCCTCCATGGGGTCCGCCCCGGGAGTCTACTACCTAAGTGCGCCAGCGCACCGACAATACGCTCGCATGGGTGCAGGGTGGGCGTCTGCCCGGCATCCTGGGCCCAAAGAGTGCCATGATCCCTTTTCCCCGCACCAGCGCCGGCGTGTGACCGGCAAGACCATGTGGCGCACCGCCACGAAAGCGCCTGCCGCCGAACGTGAACCGGCGCTCCGTTCCGAACTCTTCAACGCCGACCAGCTGGAAGCCCACGGGTCCGTACTGGCGAGCCGCCATGGACTCGCGCGGAAGCGATCGTCGGAATGGCTACTCCCACGGCTGGCCGAAAACGAGACCGTCATCCTCGAAGCCTGCCGGGCGTTGGTGGCGGCTGGCCGGCGTGTGGATGGCGCCACCCCCGCGGGGGAATGGCTGCTCGACAATCTTTACCTGATCGAAGAACACATACGGATCGCCCACAAGGACTTTCCCAAAGGCTATAGCCGGGAGCTGGTACAACTGGAGAACGGCGCCTCGAAGGGCCTGCCGCGGGTCTACGATATCGCCCTGGAAGTGATCTCGCATGGCGACGGCCGGCTCGACGCGGCAGGCCTGGCGCGTTTCCTCAAGGCTTACCAGGCCATCGTGCCGCTCAGCCTGGGCGAGTTGTGGGCCATTCCCATCATGCTGCGCCTGGCCTTGATCGAAAACCTGCGGCGCATCGCGGTGAGGGTGATGCTCGACCGTTCCCGGCGGCACCGTGCCACGCGCTGGGCGGACGCCATGACTCGCATGGCCGTGAACGATCCGAAGAACATCGTCCTCGTGGTCGCCGACATGGCGCGTTCCTCGCCGGTGATGAGCGCACCCTTCGTCGCTGAGCTGGCGCGCCGGTTGCAAGGGCAGGGCCCGGCACTGGCCATGCCGCTGGGCTGGGTCGAACAGCGGCTGTCGGAATCCGGCCGCAGCATCGACTACCTCGTGCAGGTCGAATCGCAACAGCAGGCCGCCAACCAGGTTTCCGTCGCGAACAGCATCGGAAGCCTGCGCGCGCTGGCGACCATCGACTGGCGCGACTTCGTCGAGGAAGCGAGCCAGGTCGAGGCTATCCTGCGCGAGGATCCGGCGTCGATCCATGCGGCGATGGACTTCGCCACGCGCGACCGTTACCGGCATGCCGTGGAGCGCCTGGCCCGAACGAGCCGCCGCGATGAAGTGGCGACGGCGCGTGCCGTATTGGCCGCCTGCGGGAGACCGGACAACGACGAGTTGGCCAGGCATGTCGGTTTTCACCTGATCGGCGCCGGCGCGCGCGCGATGGAAGACGAGCTGGGAGTACGGCCCGGATTCGCCACGCGCTGCCGGCGTATCTTCGACACGGCTCCCTTTGCCTTCGCGCTGTCCGCCCTGGTGGTGGTCACGGCGGTGTTGGGCCGTGGAGTCATCGCGACGGCTTCGTCGCCGCCGGTGCCCGCGTGGGCGATGGCGGGCATCGTCATCGGCTCGCTGCTAGTGGCGAGCCAGCTCGCGATAAGCCTGTTGAACCTGTTGGCCACATTGGTCACGACACCCGATTCGCTGCCACGGATGGACTATGCGGAGGGCATACCGGCCCAGGCGTCCACGATCGTGGTGGTGCCGACGTTGCTGGGCTCCATGGACGATGTCGAGTCCATCGTGGAATCGCTCGAAGTGCGGTTCCTCGCCAATCGCGACACCGCCCTGTATTTCGCGTTGCTCACCGATTTCATGGATGCGGACTCCGCCTCGATGCCAGGCGATGCGGCCATCCTCGATTCGGCGCACCGGCTGATCGCGTCGCTCAATGCGAAGTACGCATCGCCCGACGCCGACCGCTTCTTCCTTTTCCACCGGCCCCGGACATGGAGCGAGACGGAGCGCCGGTGGATCGGCGCCGATCGCAAGCGCGGGAAGCTGGTGGCGCTGAACGCGCTGCTTCGTGGCAAAGGCTCGGAGGCCTTCATGCGCGTCGTGGGGCGATTGTCCAGCCTGCCGTTCCTTCGCTATGTGATCACGCTGGATACCGATACGCAGCTACCGCGCGATACGGCGCACCTGCTGGTCGCCGCGATGGACCATCCATTGAATCGGCCGGTGTTCGCCAGCGACGGAAGGAAGGTGCTTTCCGGTTACGGGATCATGCAACCCCGTGCGGGCATCGGCCTGCCTGCACGCGCGCGTTCGCTCTTCGCGCGCCTTTATGGAAGCGACGCGGGAATCGATCCTTACACGCGCGCCGTGTCCGATGTCTACCAGGATCTCTTCCACGAGGGCTCGTTCATCGGCAAGGGCATCTACGACATCGATGCGTTCGAGCGTGCACTGGCGGGACGGCTGCGAGACGAGCGTGTCCTCAGCCACGACTTGATCGAAGGCTGCTTCGCGCGTTCCGCCTTGCTCAGCGATGTGACCGTGTTCGAGGAAATTCCCGAACGGTACGTCGACGACATGCTGCGGCGCCATCGTTGGATACGTGGAGACTGGCAGCTGTTGCCCTGGTTGCTGCCGAAGGTCCCCGGCAGGACGGGCTGGCGGCGGAACGACCTGTCGGCGCTGTCGCTCTGGAAGATCTTCGACAATCTGAGGCGCAGCCTGGTGCCATTGGCGTCGGTGGCGCTGCTTGTCGTGGGCTGGTTGTGGATACGGCCCGCGCCGACCTGGACCCTGGCGATACTGTCCATGACCTTCGTGCCCGTACTGCTCCAGGCACTCATGGAGGCCTCGCGCAAATCGAGCGACATCGATTGGTCGCAGCACCTTCGCGTGTCGTTGGCGGGGGCGGGCCAGCACGGCGCGAGGCTGATACTGTCCATGGCGTGGCTGCCCCACGAGGCGGCATCCGGGCTCGATGCGATCCTGCGTTCCCTCTGGCGCATGGCAGTGAGCCGGCGGCATCTGCTCGAATGGCGTTCGTCGAGCGAAGTCGAACGGCGGGGGCGTGGATCACGGAGTGTTCCATGGCGGGCGATGTGGGCCGGACCCGTGCTGGCATCCGGCCTGGTCGCCACGCTCTGTTTCGTCCGCCCGGCGGTGCTGCCGGTGGCCATGCCCGTTCTTCTCCTATGGTCGTTTTCGCCGGTACTCGCCTGGTGGATCAGCCGCCCCAGGATCGGATCGGCCTTCGAGCCGAACGACGCCGAGCGGCGTTTCCTTCGCGGCCTGGCAAGGCGTACATGGTCGTTCTTCGAGGAATATGTCGGTCCGGCGGATCGCTGGCTTCCGCCCGACAACGTGCAGGTGACCCCGGACCCGGTCGTGGCGAGGCGCACATCGCCAACGAACATGGGCCTTGGGCTGCTCTCCGGCCTCGCCGCCTACGATTTCGGTTTCATCGGCATGGGCCGCTTCATCCAGCGGACATCCGCCACGCTGGAGACGATGCGCTCGCTAGAGCGACACCGCGGGCACTTCTACAACTGGTACGCCACCGATACGCTCGCTCCCTTGCCGCCGCTGTATGTCTCCAGCGTGGACAGCGGCAACCTCGCCGGTCACCTGCTCACGCTGCAACGTGGACTGTTGGCCCTGGCGGACGAACCGGTCTTCCGGATGTCGTCGCTGCTCGGCTTGCGCGACTCGGTGGACATATTGGCCCACGAAGCCGGCACGGCCGATGCGAAAGCCGACCTGGGAACCTGGTCGGCCGCATTGGCGAGCGCGATGGATTCACCCCCGGCCAACCTCGACGAGGTGCTCGCCCTGGCGATGCGTCAGGGCGAGCACCTGCGGACGGTGACCGCGCGACTGGCGCGCACCTCATCCGCCGAGGTGGCGTTCTGGCTCGAACGCGTGGGCGTCCAGTGCGAAGAGCTGCTTGCCGATGCGCGACAGTGGCAAGGCGCTTCCACCGCGTCCTCCGCGATCCCGACACTGGGCGGTATCGCCGCCTCCGAACCAGGGACTCCGGCGCAAGTCCTTGCGGTCGAGCGCATGCGCGATGTCTCGGCACTCGCGGCGCTCGCCCGTGAGTTGTCGATCATGGATCACGCTTTCCTCTACGACGAGCGCCGGCACTTGTTCTCGATCGGCTACGACGTCGAAAGGCGGGCCCTCGATGCCTCGTTCTACGACTTGCTGGCATCGGAGGCCCGGCTGGGCAGTTTCGTCGCGATCGCCGAAGGCCAGGTACCCCAGGACAACTGGTTCGCGCTGGGCAGGTTGCTCACCACGTCGGGGACATCCACGGTGTTGTTGTCGTGGACCGGGTCGATGTTCGAGTACCTGATGCCGATGCTGGTCATGCCCAGCTACGAGGGAAGCCTGCTGGAACAGACCTGTCGTGCCGCCGTCGCGCGGCAGGTCGCCTACGGCAAGCAACGCGACGTGCCGTGGGGTGTCTCCGAATCGGGCTACAACACCATCGACGCCCAAGGGACGTACCAATATCGCGCCTTCGGGGTGCCGGGACTCGGACTCAAGCGGGGGCTGGGCGACGACCTGGTCGTCGCGCCTTACGCCAGCGCGCTGGCCCTCATGGTCGCTCCGCAAGTGGCGATCGTGAACCTTCGCCGCCTCGTGGACCTGGGCATGGCGACGCGTCATGGCATGTACGAGGCGATCGACTACACGCCCTCCCGGGTCCCGCCCGGGCAAGGCGCGGCGGTGGTTCGTTCGTTCATGGCGCACCACCAGGGCATGGCGTTGCTGGCCATCGAGCATCTCCTGCTCGACCAGCCCATGCGGCGCCGCTTCGAAACGGATCCCTCGGTGATGGCCACGAGCCTGCTGTTGCAGGAACGCATTCCGCGAACGGCGTCGGAGTACCTGCACGCCACCGAGTTCTCCGATGGCGCCACCACGACACCGACGCCCGAAGCGCGCCTGCGCCTGTTCACCGATCCCGGCAGGTCGCGGCCGGCCGTGCAATTGCTGTCGAATGGCCGCTACCACGTCATGATCAACAGTGGCGGTGGCGGTTACAGCCGGAGGAACGCCATGGCGGTCACCCGCTGGCGTGAGGACATCACGTGTGACGCGCATGGCATGTTCTGCTACTTGCGGGACCCGGAGTCTGGCGATACCTGGACGACGTCGTACCAGCCCATCGGTCGCCGCACGGAACGATTCGAGGCTATTTTTTCCGAGTCCCGGGCGGAGTTCCGTGTCCGGCAGCGTGGGTTCGAGACGCATACGGAGATCGTCGTCTCGCCCGAGGACGACATCGAATTGCGCCGCACCCGCGTGACCAACCACGGTCGTACCCGTCGCAGCATCGAACTGACGAGCTACGCCGAGGTGGTGCTGGCCGATCCGATCGGTGACGCGATGCATCCCGCCTTCAGCAAGCTTTTCGTGACGACGGAGATCGTCGAAGAGATGCAGGCGCTGCTATGCAAACGCCGGCCACGATCCGCCGACGAGCAGATTCCATGGATGTGCCACCTCGTGGCGGTGCACGATGCCGACGTGGATGCCATATCGTACGAGACCGATCGCTCCCGCTTTATCGGCCGGGGGCGAAGCACCGCGCATCCCGCGGCGCTCGATCCCGGGGTGTCCCATCTGTCGGGAAGCGACGGTGCCGTCCTCGATCCCATCGTCTCGATCCGCGTCAGCGTGACGCTCGATCCCGGGCAGACGGCGACCCTGGATTTCGTCACCGGTGTCGCGGACGGCCGTGAGGCCTGCCTGCGCCTGATCGAGAAGTACCGCGATCGCCACCTTTGCGATCGCGTGTTCGACCTCGCCTGGACGCATAGCCAGGTGCTGTTGCGTCAGGCCAATGCGACGCTCGCCGACGCCCAGCTCTACGAGCACATGGCGACCTCGATCCTGTACCCGAACCTGGCCTTGCGCGCGGAGCCCTCGTTGATCGCGGCCAACGCGCGTGGGCAATCCGGCCTATGGGGCCAGGCCGTTTCCGGCGACCTTCCGATCGTCCTGCTCCGGATCGGCGACATGGCCCGCCTGGATATCGCGCGCGACCTCGTTCGCGCCGCCGCGTACTGGCGAATGCGCGGACTCCTGGTCGACCTGGTGATCTGGAACGAGGACAGCACCGGCTACCGTCAGGCATTGCACGACGCGCTGACCGGATTGCTGGCGTCCGGCTCCGAAGCCAGCCTGCTGGACCGGCCCGGCGGTGTCTTCATCCGGGCGGCGCAGCCGCTTTCCCACGAAGACCGGATGGTGATGCAGGCAAGCGCGCGCATCGTGGTGGTGGACACCCTCGGTTCGCTCGCGGAGCAGATGGAACGCCACCGGCTCGACTCACGGCCCCCGCCGGTCGAAGCGGCCTCCTGGCCGCAGAGACCGGCATCACCGCCAGCCGATCGGACGACGGCGGCCGGGGCGTTCTCAGACGACGGCAGCGAATACGTGATCGAACTGCCCCCCGGCGCGGTCACCCCCGCCCCGTGGTGCAACGTGCTGGCCAATCCCTCGTTCGGCAGTATCGTTTCCGAGAGCGGCTCCGCCTATACATGGGCCGAGAACGCCCATGCCTGCCGCCTGACGCCGTGGCACAACGATCCCGTGGAGGACGCGGGCGGCGAGGCGATCTACCTGCGTGACGAGGCCAGCGGCCATGTATGGTCGCCGACCCCGTTTCCCGTGCGGGGCGCCGGCGGTTACACGACGCGCCACGGCTTCGGCTACAGCACGTTCGAACACGTCGAGGAAGGCATCCGTTCGCGGCTCGATCTATTCGTCGCGATCGACCTTCCCGTGAAGTTTCATGTGTTGAGGCTAACGAACGAGGGAAACGCTCCCAGGCGCATATCGATCACCGCGTACGTGGAGTGGCTGCTCGGAGACATCCGCGAAAAGAACGTGATGCATGTGGTGACCGATATCGACGCCGCAACGGGTGCCTTGTTCGCACGCAATGCCTATAACAGCGACTTCCCGGGGCGCGTGGCGTTCCTCGACGTGGGAGATCCGGAGCGCAGGATCGGCGGTGACCGCACCGAGTTCCTCGGCCGCAACGGATCGCTCGCTTCGCCGCTGGCGATGCGCCGCCAGGACTGGTCGAACCGTGTCGGCGCGGGACTCGATCCCTGCGGCACCCTGCGCATGGAGGTATTGCTGTCTGCCGGCGAGTCCCAGGATATCGTCATCCGCCTGGGGATGTGCTCCAGCGACACCGAGGCCCGTGCGCTGGTGAAGCGTGTGCGAATGGACGGCACCGCGGAGGCGGCACTCGCGACGGTGCGCGCCCACTGGCGGGATGTACTGGGCAGGGTACGGGTCGAGACACCCGAGCCCGCCATGGACGTGCTCGCCAATGGCTGGCTCCTTTACCAGACCATCGCCAGCCGGATGTGGGCTCGCAGCGGTTACTACCAGTCCGGGGGCGCGATCGGTTTTCGCGACCAGTTGCAGGATTCGATGGCGATGCAGCATGCCGCGCCGGCGCTGGCGCGTGCGCAGTTGCTGGTATGCGCCGCGCATCAGTTCGTCGAAGGCGATGTGATGCACTGGTGGCATCCACCGACGGAGCGAGGCGTACGCACCGCGTGCTCCGACGACTATCTGTGGCTGCCACTGGCGACGAGCCGGTACGTGGCATGCAGCGGCGACGTCGACGTCTTGCACGAGACGGTCGAATACATCGAAGGACGCGCCCTGCGGGCCGGTGAGGAATCCAACTACGATCTGCCACGCCCCTCCGGGCAGAGCGCGACCCTCTACAAGCATTGCATGCAGGCGATCGAGCACGCGATGCCCCGTGGGCGCCATGGCCTGCCCTTGATGGGCGGCGGCGACTGGAACGATGGCATGAACCTGGTCGGCATCGGCGGGCAGGGGGAGAGCGTATGGCTGGGCTTCTTCCTCAGTCATGTACTGCGCGAGTTCGCCGTGACCGCGCGAGGACATGGCGATGCGGCTTTCGCGGACCGTTGTCTCGCCGAGGCCGACACGCTGGCCGCCAGCCTGGAAGCGGAAGCCTGGGATGGCGACTGGTACTGCCGCGCATGGTTCGACGACGGCACGCCGCTGGGATCGGTCGGGAACGAGGAATGCAGGATCGACTCCATCGCGCAGAGCTGGTCGGTACTGTCGGGCGTGGCCGGCACCGAACGGGCGACGCAGGCGCTGGCCTCGCTGGACGGCCACCTCATAGACCGCGACGCGGGCTTGATCCGGTTGCTCGATCCCCCGTTCGACCGGACGGCGATGGAGCCCGGCTACATCAAGGGCTACGTTCCAGGCGTACGCGAAAACGGTGGCCAGTACACCCACGCCGCGGTCTGGGCGGCGATGGCATTCGCCAGGACAGGACAGCCGGACCGGGCCTGGGAGCTTGCCCGCATGATCGGACCAGCCAGCCATACGGGCGACATCGCTTCCGTCGAGCGCTACAAGGTCGAGCCCTATGTCATCGCCGCGGACGTCTACAGCGTCGCGCCTCATGTCGGGCGTGGCGGATGGACGTGGTACACGGGTTCCGCTGGATGGATGTACCGGCTGCTCGTGGAATCCCTCCTGGGAATACGGCTCAGCGGCGGCAAGCTGCGCTTCGAGCCGAACGTGCCAGGGGCATGGGCGGGATACCGCGTGGAGTACCGCCACGGCACCACGACCTGGGACATCGATCTTCGTCCTACGCAGGCGGGCGAGGAAACGAGCGTTCGCCTCGATGGCCTCGTGGTCGATGGCGGGGAACTCGAGCGAATCGATGACGGGCTTCGGCACGACGTGCACGTGACCTATCCGCGCCGCTGACGGTGGCCCGGCGCGATAACGACCGAATCACGCCCCTGCCGGCGCCGGCATGCTCTCCTGCCAGCGCACGGTCATCGCCGTCAGGCTCTGTTGCACGAAGCGCACGAAGTTCAGTGTCGCCTCGCTGACTGACCGGCTCGACATGGTCAGCGCGTGCAAGGGCAGGGGCTGGGGTTCGAACGCCTCCAGCACGATCCGCAGGCGGCCACTGGCGATGTCGTCGGCGACCATATAGAGCGGGAACTGGGCGAATCCGAGCCCGGCGCGGGCAGAGGCGAGCAAGGCGCCGAGATCGGCCGAGGCCATGCGCGCGTGGCGGCGCTGCGATACCGGCCCGCGGAACATCCGGTACCCGGATGTCTCGCCCGAGGCGTAACTGAGGTAGTGGCTTTCGTCCAGGCTGGCCGGATGCGCGGGCCTGCCGAGGCGGCGCACGAGGTCGGGGCTGCCCACCGTGACCAGCCGTACCGTTCCGAGCGGACGAGCGACGATATCGCTGCTGTCGGGCAAGGTCTCGCGAAGGCTGAGGATCACGTCCGCCTGCTGCCGCAACAACGCCTCGATGTCGCTGCCATGGGTGGTCACCGCCAGCCGCGTGCGCGGATGCGTGACGGCGAAACCCGGCAGGAGTTCGGCCACCAGGGGCGACAGCAAGCCCTGTGCCTCGATGCGCACCAGGCTGGCCGCATTCGCCGGGGGAGCCGCGGCGTGTTCCGCTGCGATCGCCGCTTCACACATCGCCGCCGCATGGCGATAGACCCGTTCCCCCGACTCGGTGATCGCGAACCGGCGCGCGTTCCGATGCAGGAGGCGCGTGCCCAGTCGCTGCTCCAGGGCGATGATGCGCCGGCTCAGGAGCGAACGGGTCGTACCCAGCCGGGCCGCCGCCGCGGAAAAGCCGCCCGCTTCGACCACGTGGACGAGCAGGAAGAAATCGCCAAGGTTGTTGATCTGTTCCATCCGCCCGTACCCCGCCGCCACATCGGGCGCCAACACCTCATTCTAGTGAGCGCCATACGGCCCATCTTTTGGACGGGCGACGAATTCCTTTGCCGGAGCGGAAATGGATCGGTTAAAGGACATATACTTCGCCGAAAACGCGCCGGACCGCCGTCAGTGGCCGGAGCGACCGCAGGGGGGAAAGCCATGTCCGTTCAGGATGCTCATATTCTGGTCATCGACGACGCGCCGGAGGAAATCCGGTCGTTGCTGCACGCGTTGCGCGCCCAGTCCTGGCGCGTGACGCTGGCCACCACGGCGCAGCAGGGATACCAACGCGCCCAGCTCCTGGCACCCGACCTGATCCTGCTGGACGTGCGCATGCCGGGCATGGACGGTTTCGCCCTGTGCCGCCAGTTGCAGGAACTGCCGCGGGTGCGCCATATCCCGATCCTCTTCCTTACCTCCGCCGCCAGCATCGAGGAACGCCTGGAGGGCCTGAGCCAGGGCGGCGTGGACTATATCCTCAAGGGTTGCGAGCCGGCCGAGCTGCTGGCGCGCGTGCAGATCCACCTGCGCCTGGCCCCCCGGCCGGAGGCGTCCGTCCCGAACGTCCAGGACGCGACGGCGCCGAGCCAGGACGAGGTGATCCTTCGCGCCGCCATGCGGTTCATCGGCCGGCGCTTGTCCGAGCCGTTCGCGCTCGAACAGATCGCCAGCGCCGTCGGCACCTACGACAAGCGCCTCTCCACCATTTTCCGCCAGCGGCTGGGCATGACCGTGTTTGCCTGGATCCGCGAGGAACGCCTGCGCAAGAGCCGTCAATTGCTGGTCGATACCGAGCTGGGCATGCAGGAGATCGCCGAGAACATCGGCTTCCGCAGCGCCTGCAATTTCACCACGGCGTTCCGCGAGCGCCTGGGCGTGACGCCCAGCCAGTACCGCAAGGCCGCGCGGCAGGATGTTCCGGCCGATGCGGATGCCGTGGGTGCGTGACCGGATGAGCGCCCGCCACGTGCCGTTCCTGCGGCATGCCGTGATGGCCTGGCTCGTGATCGTCGCGTGCCTCGGCGGCTGGACGCCCTCGCGCGCCTCGGCCGTGCAACTGCCCTTGACCGTCTACGACCAGTCCAACGGACTGACCAGCCTCTCCGTGATCCGCATGATCCAGGACAGGGAAGGCTATCTCTGGGTCGGCACCGAAAAAGGCCTCTACCGTTTCGATGGCGTGGGCTTCCGCCAGGTCGATGCCGCGAATGGTTTCCAGACTTCGGAAGTCATCGGTTTCGCGGAGGACGCCGGCGATCACCTGTGGGTGGCTTCGCGGGCGGGCCTGCAACGGCGGGAAAGCGACGGCACGTTCCACTGGGTGCGTCCCGGCGGCATCCAGGTCATGGCCGACCGTGGCCAGACCCTCGCCGCCGACGACCGCGACGGCATGCTCGTGGTGAGCGGGCACCGCCTGTTGCGGTTGACCCAGGATGCCGGCGGACGCTGGACGGGGGCGCCGCTGTTCGGTGCCGGCGCGGAACGCCACGGCGACGACCCGGGCGATGTCGCCGCGGTGCTCCAGCGCAACGGCACCACATGGTTCGGCTGCGGCGTCGCCTTGTGCCGCCTGCGCGATGGCCTGCTGACCCGGTACGGCGTCGAGCAGGGCGTTCCCGCGGACAAATGGGTGGGCATCCTCGCCGCGCGGGACGGCAGTATCTGGGCGCGTGGCATTCGCAACGTGTTGCGGCTGGCGGCCGGCGCCTCCGATTTCACGAGCCACGAGATCCCCGGTGGCCATACCGAGGTCGCGGCGTCCAGCATCGACATCATCGAGGATCGCGCGGGACGGATCGTCACCCGCACGGACGTCGGCATCGCCCGCTGGGATGGCGCGCGCTGGGAATTGTTCGACACCGGTTCGGGCTTGCCCGGCGTGGGCATTTCCTCGCTGCTGGCCGATCGTGACGGCATGGTCTGGATGGGCACGTACGGCCGCGGCGTCGTCTACTGGAGCAACGCCGACGCCGTCGAGAACTGGACCTCGGCGCAAGGCCTGAGCAATAGCCTGATCTGGTCGATCGCCCGCGGCGACGCCCGTTCGGTCTGGGTGGCCGGCGAAGCCGGCGCGGAAGTGATCGTGCCGGAAGAAGGGCGTGCGCATCGCGGGCCGCTGAAGGCCGCGCCGCCCAACCAGGCGCACGCCGTCATCGTCGATGGCGGCGGCATCATCTGGTACTTCCTGTTCGATGGACGCGTGTTGCGTTACGAACCGAAAACGGAGAAGACCACGCAGGTCGCCGTGTTGCCGTACCTGGTGCGCGGCGCCTATCTCGACCGGGCCGGGCATTTCTGGGCCTACACGCTGGGCGGGCTGTACGAAGTCGATCCGGCGCAAGGACGCGTATCACCCGCCGCGCCCTCGCTCATGCCGTCCACCATGTGCTCTGACCTGGCCGAAGACGCCGCCGGCGACCTCTGGGTGGCTTGCAGCGGCGGATTGTTCCGGCACGACGCCGCCGGCTGGGCGCGCGTACGCGTGCAGCCGGAGGAAGCCTCCGGCGGCTACGAGAACGTGGCGGTCACGCCCGACGGGAGGCTGTGGCTGAGCTCGTTGCAGCCCGGACTGCTCGTCGGCCGGATCACGGACGCGGACCAGGTGACGATGGCGCCGGTGGACGATCCGCTGCTCGCGGATACCCGCTTCTATTTCCTGCGCGCCGACCGGCGCGGCCGCTTGTGGGCGGGCGGAGGCAACGGCGTCGATGTCTTCGACGGCGGCGACTGGACCCGGCTCTCCACGCGCGACGGCCTGCTCTGGGACGAGACCAACCATGGCGCGTTCTTCGCCGACGACGACGGCTCCATCTGGATCGGCTCGCCGATCGGCCTGACCCATATCCTCGACCCGGGACAACTCCTCGCGCCCCGCCGGATCCTCCCGCTGCTCATCTCCGCCCGCTACGGCGACCGCGATGTCGGCGGACCGGATGCCGCGTTGTCCTTCGAGGAAGCCGCGCCCCTCGTGCTGCGCTTCGGTGTATCGGGCAATGGCGCGGGGCAGCCGGTACGTTTTCGTTACCGCCTTTCCGGAGCCGACAAGGACTGGGTGGAAACCGCGCAGCGCGAGGTGCGCTACGCCTCGCTGCCGCCGGGCCATTACCGCTTCCAGTTGCAGGCGATCGATGCGAACCGGCGCAACGTGTCCGAGCCGGTCACGCTCGATTTCAACGTGGCCCCGCCATGGTGGCTCACGCGCTGGGCCTTCGCGGCGGCGGCGCTGCTGGCCCTGGCGTTCGTCGTGTTCGCCTGGCGCTGGCGCACGCGCGTGCTCATCCACCACGCGCAACGGCTGGAGCAGGTGGTCGAGGAACGCACGGCGGAACTGCGGCAGTCGCTGCAGTCGCGGCGCATGCTGCTGGCCCACATCGGCCACGACCTGCGCTCGCCGCTGGGCGCGATCCTGGATGCGGTGCGCCAGTGGCGCGCGGGCAGGACGGGGCGCGACTATCCACGGGCCATCGAACGGCATGTGCGCCAGCAGATGGACCTCATCGACGAACTGCTGGAGTTCTCCCGCGGCGACCTGACCGAACTCACGCTCGAACCCGTGCCGGGTTACCTGCACGGATTCCTCCACGACGTGGCGGACCATGCGGCACCGCTGGTGGAACGCCATGCCAATCGCCTGGAGTGCCACTTCGATCCGCGCCTGCCGTCGTTGGCGGTCGCCGACTTCCGCCGCCTGAGGCAGGTGCTGTTGAACCTCCTCGGCAACGCGGCCAAGTTCACCCACGACGGCCTCGTCGTCTTCCGCGTCGAACCGCGGGGTGGCGACGGCCTCCGCGTGCACCTGGCCTTCTCGGTCGAGGACACGGGCATCGGCCTCGGGGCCGACGTGGCCGCCGCGCTGGCGCAGCCTTTCACCCGTGGCGGCAATGCCGCGCAGCACGAGGGCAGTGGTCTCGGCCTGGCGATCGTGACCCAGTTGCTCGATCACATGGACAGCCGTCTCGTGGCCGAGCCCGTGGCTTCCGGTGGAAGCCGCTTCGGTTTCGAAGTGGCCTTGCCCCTGGCGAGCGAAGACGATCTCGAACCGGAGCTCGAGACGGGCGGCGACATAGGGGACATCGACGGCGAGGGCAGGGCCGTGCTGGTGGTCGAGCCGCATCCCGCACGACGCGCCGTGTTGTGCGACCTGCTCGATGGCTACGGCTTCCGCAGCCTCGCCGCAGCCGATGGCAGGAGCGCCATGAACACGCTGCGCGACGACGCGCCCGATGTGGTCGTGACGGAACAGCGGTTGCCGGACATGGAGGGATGGCGATGGTTGCTGACGTTGCGGCGTGAGCACCCGGGCTTGCCCGTGCTGCTCTATTCGGCCTTGCCGCCGCGACGTCCCGCCGATGCGGCGACCACGGAAGACTTCGACGACGTCCTGCTCAAACCCGCCACGGCGGCCGAGTTCATCGCGCGTGTCGTGCGTCTGCTCGAACCGGTAACGGATGAAACGGCGGCCGTCGCGCGCGACGACGTGCGCTGATCCTTCCTCCTTCACAAAGAACACGCGTCCCTTCGGGCAAAGGCCCGCCTCCACGACCCTGACGCCACGATGGCGGCCGGTAAGGCCTGGCCGCCCCGTGCCCGCGCGGCCGCCTCGTCCCACCTTTGCCGGAGCGGATCGTCGTCACGCCTTGCATGACGCAATTTCCCATCCCGCCGCCTTCTCATCGTCGACGTCCATGCATAGCATCGGCGCCGCCGCTGTGACGTAAATCACAGCTTCACATCGATAGCGATTCCCGAAGGCCTCCCGGCCCTCGGGATGGAGCCCGTCGGCCTACGTCATGCCCCGTCACCTTGAAGGCGATCCCATGCCAGGGACAAAGTCACCGAACCCCTTCCGTCCGCGTTCACACCGCTATGCGCTGGAGCCGCGCCAGATGTACGACGGTGCCGCGCTCGTGGAAGCGGCCAG
The DNA here is from genome assembly GCF_056755675.1 of Luteibacter sp. KNZ12-1A. Lineage (NCBI taxonomy): Bacteria > Pseudomonadati > Pseudomonadota > Gammaproteobacteria > Lysobacterales > Rhodanobacteraceae > Luteibacter > Luteibacter sp. KNZ12-1A. The sequence continues at coordinate 46,617 of NZ_JBPGXU010000015.1, forward strand.
CCACCATGTCGATCCCGCGGAAGCGGTGCATGACGGCGGCAAGTTCCATAGCGCCGCCGTGGAACAACCGGGTCATGCCACGGCGCCGCCGCCGGCGCCCAGCGTCCCTGCGCCGACCCAGGTCTACGTCATCGACCAGAGCGTGGCGAACTGGCAGTCCCTGGTCGCCCAGCTGCCGCCGGGCGGCCAGGTCGTGGTGCTGGACGACAAGTCCTCGGGCCTGACGCAGATCGCCGACGCGCTGCGTGGCGAACACGACATCGCCGCGATCCACATCATCAGCCATGGCGCCAGCGATTCCATTTCGCTGGGTACCGACACGGTCACCGCCGGCAATATCGCCTCCTACGCGAGCCAGCTCGGCGACATCGGCGCCACGCTTTCGACGAACGGCGACATCCTTCTCTACGGTTGCGACGTGTCGCACCAGGACAACGCGCTGGTCACCCAGCTGGGCCGCCTGACCCAGGCCGACGTGGCCTCGTCCACCGATGCCACCGGCGCCGCCGCGCTCGGCGGCGACTGGGTGCTGGAAAGCTCGGTGGGGCACATCGAGACGCGCTCGCTCGCGCTCGACTACGACGGCCTGCTGGTCGCGCCGAGCATCGGCACCACCAGCACCGGCCTCACCGTTTCCGAACCCAGCACGCTCAATGCGGCGGGCGCGGACCGCGGCACGCTCACCGGCTGGTCCATCGTCGACGATGGCGTCGGCGGCGACCGTGTGACCGTCACCGCGGTCGTCGCGGACCCCGCCAAGGGCACCCTGGTCACGGGTACGGCCGCCACGGCGGTCGCCGGCGGCTACCGGTTCACCGGCACCGTCGCCGAAGCCAACGCGTGGCTCAACCAGCTCAGCTTCGTCGCCGCCGACGTCGAACTGGGCAATACCGCCGCGCGCACGACCATCGATGTCACCGTCACCGATGCGCAGTCGCTCTCGGCGACGCGCTCGCTCGATGTCACCATCACGCCTTCGAACGATCCGGTGGCCGTGCCCGATGCCACCAAGACGGTGCTGGAAGTCGGCGCCGGCGACAGCCCGAGCGTCACCGTGATCGGCGCCGACACCCTGGTCGCCTCCGACGCGGAAGTGACCATCGGCACGCAGTCCGCCAGCCAGATCGTCTACAGCCTCACGGCGCTGCCGCAGTACGGTTACCTCACGCTCGACGGCAACCGCCTGGGCGCGGGTTCCGTGTTCACCCAGCAGGACGTGATCGACGGCCGCCTGAGCTACGTGCACACGGCCACCGGCGCGAACCAGGACGCCGCGGACGGCTTCGACGCCCGGGTCAACGACGGTGCGACGCCGCTCGACCGTTCCGCCACCGTCCACGTCAACCTGGCGGTGCAGCCGGTGAACCAGGCACCGACCGTCGGTGGCGCCGGCATGGTCTATGAAGGCCAGCCGGCCAACGCCGTGGACACGGGCAACGTGGGCCTGTACATCGTCGCCGGCAGCGGTGGCGATCCGCAGGACACGGCGCTGCAGGTCACCATCACGGCGCTGCCGACACACGGCACGCTCTATTACAACGGCGTCGCGGTCACGGTCGGCCAGAGCTTCGACTACGCCAACCGCAACCTGCTCACCTATCGCAACGACGGCGTCGACGGCGTCACCCAGGACAGCTACGGCGTGCGCGTCACCGATCTCGGCGGCGGCACCGGCACGCCGGGCAGCGCCGATGGCACGATCGTCCTCGATGTGCATGCCGTGGACGACGATCCCTCGCTGGACGTCGGCAGCACGCGCACGGCCACCGTGACCGGGGGCGGGAACGGCAGCGCGGGCCCGTACTCGGTCGTGCTCACCACGGCCATGCTCGGCGCGACGGATGTCGATTCGCCGGAACAGAACATCAGCTTCGTCACCAACCAGGCCGGGCTCACCCATGGCTACCTGCTGCTCAACGGCGAGGAGTTGAAGGACGGCGCCACCTTCACCATGGCCGACGTGCGCGCCGGCCGCGTGCAGTACGTGCAGGTGACCGGCGCCACGGCCGGGCAGCAGGATACCTTCCATTTCCAGGTGGTGGACAACACCACCGCGCTGCGCTGGAACGCCGACGGCACCACGTTCACGCGCATCGGTGGCGACTACACCGGTGGCGCCTCCACGGACACCCTGCGCGACTACACCTTCACCATCGCCCTCGCACCGACCCCCGATGGCAACAACGGCGGCTTCCCGGTCCACGATGTGACCACGGGCCAGCAGCAGTCGACCTATGCGGGTGTCGATCCGTCCGGCAACGCCATCGGCAGCGTGTCCGAAGGCGGCGCCATCGTCCTGCACGGTACGACGACGAACGGGCAGCCGACCGACTTCCACGCCATGCCCGGCCTCAGTTACACGGCCGAAGGCGTGGACCCGTCGCAGGTGGTCTACACCTTCCTCGGTTTCACCAGCGACGGCGCGGGCACCGGCACCGCCGGCACGTTGCAGAAGCAGGTGAACGGCACCTGGGTCGACGTCGCCGCCTATGGCACGTTCACCCAGGCCGACCTCGACGCCGGCCGCATCCGTTTCCAGCACGACGGCGCCAGCGAAGACTTCCACGCCACGGCCAACTTCTCGGTGTCCGCCGGCCTGATCACCGTGCAGAACGGCCAGGCGGTCGTGGACAGCTGGACGCCGTCGTTCGACATCTACGTGACGCCGACCAACGACCTGCCAACGGTCGTCGGCTCGTCCACCACGGTGATCAACGAGGGCGAGGTCGCCTATATCACGAAGGACCAGCTCGGCCTGGCCGACCCGGACGACGCCACCAGCGCGAGTTATCTCGAAAACTCGCCGACGCTTCCCGATGGCAGCCCCAACTACGCGTACAACAACGACGCCACGGGCGCCAACGCGCTGAAGTTCGTCATCACCAGCCTGCCTGCGGGCGGCAAGCTGCAATACTCCACCGATGGCGGCGCCAGCTGGCAGGACGTGACCGCGAATACCTTGCTGGATGCGTCCATCATCACCGGCAGCGCGGGCACCACGGGCCTGCGCTTCGTCAGCAACGGCTCGGAAGTGCGCAGCGCCAGTTTCACTGTCGAGGCGCAGGACCGTTGGGGCGCGCGTTCGGCCACGGACGCCACCGTCACGATCCAGATCACCAACGTCAACGACGCGCCGCAGATCGCGAAGGATCCCACCCAGGCCGATCCGTCCGTGCCCGTCGACTCGCCGAACAACATCGGCGGCACGCCGGTCAACAATCCGCTCACCGTGGCGGAAGGCGGCTACGCCCAGATCACCACGGCCATGCTCCAGGCCTACGATCCGGACAGCTCGGCCGAGCAGGTGCAGTACACGATCACCGGTGGTCCGGCGCACGGCAAACTGGCGTATTCCACCGACGGCGGCGCGACCTTCCACATCCTCGGTGCGGGTTCCTCCTTCACCCAGGCGGATGTCGCCGCGGGCCGTATCTACTATCTCAACGACGGCACCGAATCCACCGGCGCCAGCTATCCGTCGGCACCGGACGACCGCTTCTTCTTCACCGTCTCCGACGGTGACAAGGAGCAGGCGGGCAACGAGTTCTGGGTCTACACCGATCCCACCAACGATGCGCCGAAGGTTACCGCGCCGGCCGGTCCGGTCGACCTCGACAGCGCGGACCCGCAGTTCAACCCGGTGCCAGGCTTCAGCGTGGCCGATCCGGACCTCACCACCGTGGGTGGGGGCGAGACCGATTACTTGCAGGTCACGGTGCGCCTGCTGCATGCCGACGGCAGCGCGTTCTCGGCCGGTGAATACACCGCCGATGGCGTCACGATCGGTTATGCGGCCGGTGGCGGCGTGGTCGTGGATGGCGACAAGAACGGCGGCGGCGACTATCTCGTGCTGAGCGGCACGCGCGCGCAGGTCAACGCCGCGCTGGCCGGCCTCACCGTGAACTTCGCCGGTGACCGTGACGCGAAGTACCAGGTACAGGTGATCGCGGACGATCGCCTGCGCGACGCCAGCGGCAACCTCGTTGGCGGCGCGAACGGCGGCGACGTGAACCAGCCGGCCACGCCGGGTACCGGCGGTGCGACCACGCCCATCGATGCCACGAACTACGACTGGTACAGCGACGCGGCGCCCACCAACAGCGGCGACATCGCCGCCGCCTCCGTGGTGGTCCGCGCATCCAGCGTGAACGAGCCGGGCACCTTGACCGGTCCCACCAGCGGCACCGTGTACGAAGACCAGGCGACCCACATCGGTGGCGGCTTCGTCGTGGCCGATCCCGAATCGGCCGCGTTCGATACGCCGGTGACGGTGCGCGTGACCGTGCCCACCGGCACGCTCGGCATCGGCGGCAACGGCAACCAGACCAGCTTCACGCCGAGCGCGCCGGGCAGCCTCGCCGTCACCATCAGTGGGGACAACACCGGTACGCTGGTCCTGACCGGCCGTGCCAGCGATATCCAGGCGTTGCTCAACGACGCGACCAACGGCCTCACCTATCGCAGCGCCGCCAACGTCAACCACGACACGAACGGCGCCGCCGCGGGCGATGTCACCGTCACGCTGCACTTCGACGACACCGGCTCGAAGATCGGTGGCGATACCGGGGCGGGCAGCGTCGCCAACAATCCGGCCGACATCCAGGTCGCGCTCGACATCGTCGCCGTGAACGACGCGCCGACCGTGACGGCGGGCGCGGGCACCGTCTACCTCAACGGCAGCACGGCGGTGGGCGGCTTCGTCGTCGGCGACGTCGATTACACCGATGGTGGCGGGATCACCCAGGGCGAGCAGGATTTCATGCAGGTGACGGTGCGCGTCACCGATGCCGCCGGCAACCCGCTGGCGCAGTCGGCCTACGCGAACATCGTGCTGGGCTCGAGCAACGGCGGCACATCCGGCGCCACGGTGGACGGCACCTACGACGGGACCGATGCCGCGCTGGTCATTCGCGGCACGCGGCAACAGGTGAACGATTATCTCGCCGGCCTGCAGGTGTCGATCGGCGGCGATCTCGCCAATGCCGACCAGTCGTATCGCGTGGAAGTGATCGCGGACGATCGTCTGCGCGACACGGCCAGCGGAAGCCTCGACGGGTCCGGTGCCGCCAATGGCGGCCAGAACGCCGCCGCGAACGGTACCCAGGCGGTGCCGACCACGGCCGTCGATCCGTATGCGGTCGTGCCGGGCGGGCTCACCCAGAACGTGGCCTCCTCGTCTCGCGAGGTGTTCCCGTCCTCGATCAACAACCCGACGGCGATCGGTATCACCGGTCCCAACGGCACCAACGAAAGCGCCGCCGGCCTGTACACGCTCAGCCACATCACCCTGGCCGATCCGGATGCGGGCACGGACAGCATCACCGCCACGGTGACGCTGCAGAGCGGCTTCAGCATCCACGACGTCAATGGTTCCACGGCGACCTCCGGCAGCTTTGCGGGTGCCACGTATACCTTCGGCACCGATGGCCAGGGCCGCAGCACCATCACCATCACCGGTTCCATCGACCAGGTGCAATCGGCGATCAACGCGGTGGGCGTGCAGTTGCCGTCGGCGGAAGCGGGCGACAACAACGCGTACTGGAACGGCACCTTCCAGGTGCAGGTGGCCGTGAACGACAACGGCAACCACGGCAGCCGCCCGGACCGGCCGACGCTCGACGGCGATGCCGCATCGAACGCGGGTAGCGATCCCAGCACCGCCGGCGACCAGTACGGTTACGCCGACGGCGAGGCGGGTTCCTCGAACGCCCTCGTCACCACGCGCGTCTTCGATGTCACCGTCAGCAGCCGCACCCAGGTCAGCGAGGCCGGGTTGGCCGACAACAGCGGCAGCCAGGGCGTGGACGGAACCGAAACCTTCGCCCTGTTCAACGGCCTGGACAGCGTGACGATCGGCGATCCGGCCGCGGGCGCGGGTCATTCCGTCACGCTCACGCTGGCGCAGCTGCAGGACATCGCCAACGTGCCGCTCGCCGAGCGCACGATCCAGACCGATCACGGCACCCTGGTCGTGACCGGCTACCTTCCCGGTGCGGATGCGGGCCACGGCACGCTCGTCTACCACTACAGCCTCAACGGTCCCGTGGACCAGCCGGGCGCGACCGGCAGCAGCGAGACGATCGCGATCGCCACGCGCGACAACGCGGGTTTCACGGACAGCGGCAGCATCACGGTGGATATCGCCGACGACGTGCCCGTCGCGCACGCCGACACGAACACGGTGGACGAAGACGGTGCGCCGGCCACGGGCAATGTCGTGCTCACCGGTGGCGGTGCCGACCATGTGGGTGGCGATGCCACGCCGACGCCGGTGTCCGGCGTGGTGTTCGGCAACGCGGGTGGTCCAGTCAGCGGCAACGTCGGCGCGCCGATCGCGGGGCAATACGGCTCGCTCACGCTCAACGCCGATGGCAGCTACGGCTACACGCTGGATAACGCCAATCCCGTCGTCAACGCCTTGAAGGATGGCGAGACGCGTACCGAGGTCTATACCTACACGATCACCGACGCGGACGGCGATACCAGCACCACGACGTTGACCATCACCATCGTGGGTCATACCGATGGCGGCCCCGCCATCGTGCCGCACGACGGCAACGGCGCCGGCAATGGCGTGAACACCACCGGCGAAACCACGGTGTGGGAGTCGGGCCTGACCCCGAACGGTCCGGCGGGGCAGCCGCGTGACGCGACGGATACCGTCGCCATCTCCGCGCCGGACGGTCTCGTCAGCGTCACCGTGGGTGGCAGGACGCTCACCGCCGCGGAGCTTTCCGCGTTGAGCGCCGGCGCCCCGGTGACCATCGCGACGGCCCACGGCACGCTCGTGCTGACCGGCTTCACCGCGACCGCCGAGATCGGCGGCGTGCCGACCGCGGGCATGCTCACCTATACCTATACCTTGGGCGGATCCATCGCCCAACCCGGCGCGGACCACAGCACCGACGACATCGCCTTGTCCGTCACCGATGCCGGTGGCGGCAGTGCCACGGGCACCCTCGTGGTCAACATCGTGGACGACGCGCCGACCGCCCGTCCCGATAGCGCCGACATCGGCGAGGACGGCACGGCGGTCGTCAATGGCAACGTCGTCTCCGCGACGGGTCCGGGCGATGTCGCCGATCGCCTCGGTGCCGACGGAGTCGCT
>NZ_JBPGXU010000016.1:0-53416 GCF_056755675.1 Luteibacter sp. KNZ12-1A
CGGTGCAACCGGAGCGACGAGGGTGGCGGCCGACGGCTCTGCCCCGCACACCCCAACCGCGAGGGCGAAGCCGAGCCCACCTCGCCCATTTGTTGCGTTGCGGTGTACGCTGTGCCGATAGCTGGACGCCTGGCCGTATGGACGTCCGTTCGATGTCATTCCTAGGGGTTCGCATGAAGCTGCTCGCCGGTTTGTTCCTGGCCACCTCGTTGCTCGCGTCGGCGGGTTGTTCCGCGCCGGTGCATCGAAGCGTGGCCAGCGCCACGCTCAGCGGTGACACGGCACACCCGGGAAGCGCACAAGGATGGGTGCGTACCGAGCTTTATTTCGGTCTCGGGCCGGCAGGCGGCCAGGGCGGCGTGGACGAAGCAGCCTGGCGGGCCTTTCTCGACAAGGAGGTGACGCCGCGCTTTCCGAGTGGATTGACCGTCATCGAAGCCTACGGGCAATGGCAGGGTGCGAACGAGTCGCAGCCTGAGCGCCTGCGGTCCAAGCTCGTCGTCCTCCTCTACGCCGATGCCCCCGCGCAGCGCGCCGCCGTGGATGCGATCCGCGCCGCCTGGAAGGCGAAGACCGGCGACCAGTCGGTGCTTCGCGTGACCCAGCCCGCGGACGTGTCGTTCTGATGGCCGCGTCCACGGTTTCGCGACGCCGCTTCGGCGGTGGCGATCTCAACGGTGTCCTCGGACTGGTCGTCGACAATCTTTCGTTGCTGGCGTTCATGGCCACGGCGCTGATCGGCATCTTCGGCATGCCGGCCGACCTCGTCTTCCGCCGCATGTTTCCCGGCACGGCGCTGGGCGTGCTGCTCGGCAACCTGGCCTATACGTGGATGGCGCATCGCCTGGCCGCGCGCACGGGCCGGCAGGATGTCACCGCCATGCCGCTGGGTATCGACGCGCCCACCACGATCGGCATGGCCCTGCTCGTGTTGGGCCCGGCATTCGCCGGTTACCGCCAGGCGGGCATGGACGCCATGGCGGCGGGAGAGGCCACCTGGCGCCTGGGCATGGCCTCGCTGGTCGTGATGGGCGTGCTCAAGTTCGTCCTCTCGTTCTTCGGCGCCTGGGTCCAGCGCACGGTGCCGAGAGCCGGCTTGCTCGGATCGATCGCCGGTATCGCCCTCGTGCTGATGGGCTTCCTGCCGCTGGTGGAGATCCTGCGCGTGCCGGTGGTGGGATTCGCCGGCCTTGGCATCGTGCTCTATGCACTGATCGCGAAACGACGGTTGCCGTTCGGCATGCCCGGCGTGCTGGGTGCCTTCCTTGTCGGCGTGATCCTCTACTACGGGCTTGGCCCGGCGGGGTTGCTTGGAACCGGCTACCACGCGCCCGCGGGATGGCAGTGGCGCCTGGGCTTCCCGTGGCCGAACCTCGGTTTCGTGCAGGGCTTGCCGGCGACGCTGCCGTACCTGCCGTTGATCCTGCCGTTCGGCCTGTTGATGGTGGTCGGTGGCATCAACGTCACCGAAAGCGCCCGCGCGGCGGGTGACGACTATCCCACGCGCGACATCCTGCTGGTCGAGGCGCTCGCCACGCTCGTGGCGGGCATCTGCGGCGGCGTGGCGCAAACCACGCCGTACATCGGGCAGCCCGCGTACAAGGCGATGGGCGCACGCACCGGATACACCTTGGTCACCGGCCTGGTCATCGGGTTGGGTGGGGTGTTCGGTTACCTCTCCAATCTCGTCGAACTGCTGCCGGTGGCCGTGCTGGCGCCGATCCTCGTCTTCGTCTCGATCGGCATCACCACGCAGGCCTTCGAAGCGACGCCGTTGCGCTATGCCGGTGCCGTGGTCTTCAGCTTCTTTCCGGCGATCGCACGGATGGTCGCGATCAAGCTCGGCGATCCCTCGATCGTCGATCCGGCGCATTTCGCCGCCTTGTATGCCGACGGTACGCATGGCGTATCGGCCATGGCGGTGATCGTGATCCTCGGCAATGGCTTCATCATCACCTCGATGATCTGGGCCAGCTTCGTGGTGGCGATGATCGACGGGCATGTGCGCAAGGCAGCAGGCATCGTGGCACTGGGTGGCTTGCTCACCGCGTGCGGATTGATCCATTCGGTGCAGCCGATCGGGTCGGTCTACCTGCCGTGGACGCTGGATGCGGCGTCGCGATCGTTGGTGTGGCAGTTCGTCGCGGCCTATGCGGCGCTCGCGACGGTGCTGCTTTTGCTGTCGCTGGACCGCCGGAACCTGCGGAGCGCCTGATGCCGCCCGCGCCGCCGCTTGAATTGCGGCGCCGGCGCAGCCACCCTTGGGACCTGTCCCAAGGAATCGCCCCATGCCGCTCTCCGACCTCACGTCGCTCCCCGGCGTCACCGCCACGCCCGACGCGGCGACCCATGGCTATGTGTTCAACCACACGATGATCCGCGTGCGCGACCTCGACGTCTCGCTGGATTTCTACACGCGCGTGCTGGGCTTCACTCCCGTGTACAAGAGCGTGTTCGCGGAGGCGGCGTTCACCATCGTCTATCTCGTGCTGGTCGGCGACCAGGGGGTGATTCCCGATGACGACGATGCGCGAAAGGAATGGGTGCTGCGACAACCGGGCGTGCTCGAGTTGACGCACAACCATGGCACGGAAAACGACCCGTCCTTCGCGTATCACAACGGAAACAGCGAGCCGCGCGGATTCGGCCACCTCTGCGTGAGCGTGCCCGACGTCGAAGCCGCGTGCGCGCGCTTCGAGGCGCTCGGCGTCACCTTCCAGAAACGGCTGAGCGATGGGCGCATGCGCCATATCGCCTTCATCCGCGATCCCGACCAGTACTGGATCGAGATCCTCCAGCCCACGCCGTTCGCCGCCTGACGCCGCGCCGATGCCGACCAACCTGCCTCCGGTGACCCGGAACCTGCTGATCGCGAACGTGCTGGTGTTCGCCCTGCAGTATCTCTTGCAAGACCAGGACACCCTGGCGCTGACGCGCTGGTTCGCCTTGTGGCCGTTCGGTCACGACATCGCCGTCGACCTCGGCGCGGGTGGCGTGGCGGGTATCGGTTTCCGGCCGTGGCAGCTGATCACCTACGGCTTCATGCACGGCAACGTGATGCACATCGTGTTGAACATGTACGCGTTGTACATGTTCGGCGGCCTGATCGAGCGGGTGATGGGCACGCGGCGTTTCACTATCTATTACTTCGTATGCCTGGTCGCCGCCGCGGTGGCGCAACTGGCGGTGGTGTACCTGTTCGAGCCCGATCGCATGTACCCGACGGTGGGTGCGTCCGGTGCCGTATTCGGCTTGCTCGGTGCGTTCGCGATGCTGTTCCCGCGCGAGAAGCTGATGTTGATCCCGATCCCGATCGGCATTCCGGCCTGGCTCTTCGTCACCCTTTACGGCGTCGCCGAGCTGGTCTTCGGCGTCACCGGCACGTTGTCCGGTGTCGCCCATTTCGCCCACCTGGGTGGCCTGGCGGCCGGCCTCGTGCTGCTCTGGGCGTGGGGCGTCAGGCCGCCGCCACGCCAGCGGTTCTAGGCTCAGCGCAGGGCGAGGAAGTCCGGGCTGACCACGAAGCGGACGGCGTCCAGGCGCAACCTCGCTTCGGGTATGGCGGCGAGCAGGGCGTCGCGTTCGGCGGCGATGGCGTCGACCTCTTCGTCCTTGATCGACGGATTCACCGCGTGCAACGCGACCAGGCGGGCGTGTTCCGCATCCAGTTCGTGCCGCGCGGCTTCGAGCGCCTCGGCCTTGAGTACTTCCGCACGCGCCTCGGCGAGGTCCTGCGCGCGTTCGAGCATCGGCGGGACGAGTTTGGACAGGAACTTGCGATAGCGCGGCACCTCGATGTTCCGGTCCGAGGCGCGACGCAATGCGACGTCGCTGGGACGGAAGGACGCACGTTCCCCCAGCTTGGTGTCCACGGTGAGCATCAGCGGCGTCGCCGGCAGGAAGCGACCGGCATCGAGCGTGCGTTCGGCCACGATCTCCAGCACGAACACCGTTTGCAGCAACGCGGTTCGCACGGGAAGGGCATCGTCGACGAGGAAGGCGGCGTTGCCGTCCTCGCCGGAGACGAGCAGGTCGACCGCGGCCAGCACCATCGGGTGGTCCAGGCGTAGCAGGGGGAGTTCTTCGCGCGCGAGCGCCAGCTCGCGGGAGAAGGTGACCGAGACCGGACCGTCGGCGAAGCCGGGAAGACCGTCGGTGGAGAGGTATTGCGGATCGAGCAGCACGATATCGGTTGCCAGTTCCTCGGCGTGCACGCCATAGGTTTCGAACAGGCGCTGGATGAACGCGTCGCGTGACGGGTCCTTGTCTTCGGCGGCGAAGCTGGTCGCGAGGTCATCGGCGTGCGGATCGCGGCTGGCGGCGAGTTCGAGCAGGTGGTCGCGTCCCGCGTGGATCAAGGCGGAAAGTTCTTCGTGCGCACCGCGCGTCTCGGCGATCAGCGCATCCAGTTCCTGGTCGCGGTCGTCGTCTTCGCGGGCATGTTCGTCGGCGAGGGTGGCGAGCAGGGCGCCGAAGCGGCGCAGCAGTTCACGGCCGTCGGCGGGACTGCTGCGGAACGCGTCGAGGCCTTCGTCGTACCAGCGTGCGAGCACATGCTGCGCGCTCTGTTCCACGACGGGGACATGGACGACGATGTCGTGTTTCTGGCCGATGCGGTCCAGGCGGCCGATGCGTTGCTCGAGCAGGTCCGGGTCCAGCGGCAGGTCCCACATGACCAGGCGATGGGCGAACTGGAAATTGCGCCCTTCCGAACCGATTTCCGAGCAGAGCAGCAGGCGCGCGCCATCGGGTTGGGCGAAGAACGCGGCATTACGGTCGCGCTGGACGATACCCAGGCCCTCGTGGAACCGGGCCACGCCGACGCCACTCCGGGTGCGCAACGCGTCCTCGATCGCCATCACCTTGGCCTGGCTGCGGCAGATGAGCAGGAACTTGTCCGCAGGATGCGATTCGAGCAGGCCGATCAGCGCCGTGAGGCGCGGGTCGTCGGCATAGTCGAACTCCAGCGCCGCGGGCGGTTGCTGGATATCCGAACGGAATTCCGCCAGCAGGGCATCGCGACGGCCCGCGTCGAGCGTGTTCGGGTCGATGATCAGCAAGGCGGGCGTGCGACGGGGAAAGCCGCCGATGCCGGCTCGCCGGTTGCGGAACATCGCACGGCCGGTGCCATGGCGGTCGATGAGGGCGGCGAGAAGCTCGCCGGTCGCGTCGGCGCGATCGAGCAGGGCAAGCAGTTCGCGGTCGCCCTTGAAGCGGTCGGCGAGCAAGGCGCGCCGTTCGTCGTTCAACGGCTTGCCTTCCGCCAGCGCGCTGGCCGCATCGGACAAGGGACCATAACCCGCCGACTCGGCGAGGTAGGCCTCGAGGTTGGCGTAGCGCTGCGGATCGAGCAGGCGCAAGCGGGCGAAATGACCGGCGCGGCCCAACTGTTCCGGCGTGGCGGTGAGCAGGATCACTCCCGGCGTCGCCGAGGCCAGTTCCTCCACCAGGCGGTAGCGCGGGCTGGCGCCTTCCGGCGTCCATTCGAGGTGGTGCGCCTCGTCGACCACGACGAGGTCCCATCCCGCTTCCACGAGTTGGGTGGCACGGCGCGGCGACGATTCGAGGAAGGCGAAATCGGAGATGACCAGCTGTTCGTCCTCGAACGGATTGCGGCCGTCGCTGGCCTGCTCGATGGCTTCGCAACGTTCTTCGTCGAAGATCGAGAACGACAGGTTGAAGCGGCGTAGCAGTTCCACGAACCACTGGTAGACCAGGGTTTCCGGTAACAGGACGAGTACGCGCCCGGCACGTCCGGCGGCGAGTTGCCGGGCCAGGATCATGCCGGCCTCGATCGTCTTGCCCAGGCCCACCTCGTCGGCAAGCAGGACGCGGGGCGGACGTCGCGCGGAGGCGATGCCGGCCACGCGCAGCTGGTGCGGGACCAGGCCGATGCGGGCGGACTCCAGGCCCCATGCGGCGGAACGGCGCGCATCGGCGCGCCGGCGCAAGGCTTCCAGGCGCAGGTCGAAGCGGTCGTTGGGATCGGTGCGGCCGCCGATCAGGCGATCGTCGGCCTGGGACAACGCTTGTTCGTCGTCGAGCTGGCCTTCCTCCAGTTCGCGGCCTTCGCCGCGATAGACGAACAGGCCCTCGCGTTCCTCGATGCGCTCGACGAGAAAGGCGATGCCCTTGCCGGACACGCGCTGGCCGGCCCGGAACTCCGCGCGGATCAGGGGAGCGCTGTCCGCCGCATAAGGACGCAGGACGCCCGACTTGGCGAAGAGCACCTGCACGCTGCGTCCTTCGACGCGGAGAATGGTGCCGAGACCGAGCTCAGGCTCGGCGGTGGATATCCAGCGTTGACCGGGTTGGAACATGCGTTTGGGAAGCCAAGACATCGAGGGGGCGCCAATTATCCGCCCGCGAGGCCCCCGTGCCTACCTTTCGTGAAACCGGGGCTCAGGTCTCCGCCCAGCGCCGCAACAGGTTGTGGTAGACGCCCGTCAATTGCAGGATCGATGCCTGGTCGGCACCGCTGGCCGAAAGCGCGCGGATGGCAGTGTCCATCTCCAGCAGGAGACGTCGCGCACCATCGTCGCGCACCATGCTCTGCACCCAGAAGAAGGAGGCGATGCGTGCGCCGCGGGTGACAGGGGTGACCCGATGCAGGCTGGAGGATGGATAGACGATCGCGTCGCCGGCCGGCAGCTTCACCTCGTGCTCGCCGTAGGTGTCGCTGACGATCAACTCACCGCCATCGTATTCCTCCGGCTCGCTGAGGAAGAGCGTGCAGGAGATATCGCTGCGGACATGCGTGTCGCCCTGACCGGTCGACATGACGGCGCCATCGATGTGGAAGCCGTATTCGCCACCACCTTCGTAGCGGTTGAAACGTGGCGACAGCGTGCGCAGCGGCAGGGCGGCGGCATGGTAGAGCGGATGGCGACTCAGCGCGGCCACCACCCTGTCCCCCAGCTCGCGCCGCAACGGCGACGCGTCGGGCAGTTGCAGGTTGCGCTTGACCTTCGCACCCTGGGGACCGACGGTCTGTCGTCCGTCGGTCCACTCGGCGCCTTCCAGTGCCGCGCGTATCCCGGCGACCTGTTCCTTGTCGAGGACGTCGGGGATGTGCATCAGCATGGCGGCCTTCCTCCGGTCGATCAGAAACGCACGTTGGCGGTCAGCATGGCCGATCGCGGCGTACCCGGAGTGTAGCGGTAGCCGCTCTTGTTGATGGCGGCGACGTATTCCTTGTCGAACAGGTTGTAGACGTTGAGCTGGATGTCCAGGTGCTTGTTCACCGGATAGCTCGCCATCGCGTCGAATACCCAATACGCCTTGGTATAGGCCGGCGTGCCGATCGCGCCATCGGTACCGCGCTGCAATTCGCCGGAATAACGCGCACCGCCACCGATGGTCAGGTTGAAGGGCAGGTGGTAGGTGGTCCAGGCGGTGAAGGCCTTCTTCGGCGTATAAGCCAGGTCGTCGGAACCGTTGGCCGTGACGCCCGCACCCTTCTCGACCGTGGCATCCATCGTGGTGAAGCCGGCGCTGACGGCCCAATCCTCGGTCAGTTTGCCCAGCGCCGAGATCTCGATGCCCTGCACGCGCTTCTTGCCGACCTGGTAGTACAGGAGGTCGGTCGGGTCCTGGGTCAGCTCGTTGGTGACCGTCGTGCGGTAGAGCGCGGCGGTAAGGAGCAGCTTCTCGCCGAGCAGGTCCCATTTCGTGCCGATCTCGGCGGTGCGGGCCTTCTGCGGATCGAAGTTAGGATTGTCGGCGCTGCTTGCGGAGGACGATAGCGTGAGGGTGTTGCCGCCCGGCGGTTCCTGCGACTGCGCGAAGTTGACGTAGATGCTGCCGTTCGCCGCCGGCTTGTACAGCACGCCGATCTTGTAGTTGACCAGGTTGTCGCTGATGCTCGTATCGACGCCGGGAACGATGCTTCCGGCGGGAAGGCGTCCGCAGGCGGGGCCGTTGCGGGCGCCGCAGACCACGAGGCTGTTGAAGTCGGTCTTGTAGTGGTCGAGGCGGACGCCGGCATTCACCTGCCAATGCTCACCGAACTTCAGCGTGTCGAAGAAATAAGCCGCGGCGGTATTGGTCTTGCCTTCGCTCGTGGCTCCCGTCTCGCCATATCGCAGGCCGCCGACGTCGGAGTACGGATGATAGAGGTTGGCGGCCGGCCAGGTGCTGCCGCCGAGCGCGCCCAGGCCGATCGTGCGCGCCTGCTCCTGCGTCAGCTCGATGCCGGTGCTGATGTTCTGCGTGACCGCACCGGATTCGATCGTCGCCGTGAGGTTGGTCTGGTTGGTGGCGATGCGGTTGGACTGATGCTTGAAGGTCGGCGTGCTGCGCGCGATGGTCCACGTCGAGGGATTGGCGGGATCGGGCGTGCGCAGGTTCGCGGCGGAGCCCATGAAGGACGTGAGCAGGTAATCCTGCGTGGTGCGGCCCCAGCGCGCGGTGTTGTGCAGCGCCAGGTTCTCGTTGAAGTCGTGCTCGACGATGACCGTGAACATGTCCTGGGTGACATGGTCGTGATCCTGGCCGGTGCCATAGAAGTTATCGGGATCGACCTTGCCCGCGTCGTTGAGGAAGGCGCGCGCATCGGGGCTGCTGTAGCCGGGAAGGCCGATGGTCGGCACGCCGCCGTCGGGCACGTTGTTCTGCTTGATGTGCAGGTAATTCAGGTACACCCGGGTTGGCGTACCCAGGCCGAAGGCCAGCGAGGGCGCGATGCCCCAACGGTTGGTCTCGACCTGGTCGCGGCCGTAGACGCCGCTGTCCTGGCCCATCACGTTGAGCCGGAACGCGGCGTCGTTGCCCATCGACTGGTTCCAGTCGGCGGTGGCGCGGCGGCGCTGGCCGCTGCCGACCTGCACGGACCCGGAAATGCCGTTGCCCAGCAGCGGCTGCTTGGTCACCAGGTTCACGGCGCCGGTGGGCGCGGTGCGGCCGTATTCGGTACCGTCCGGACCCTTGGTCACTTCCACCTGCTCGATGTTGAACACGTCGCGCGACACGGTGCCGATGTCGCGCACGCCGTCGACGAAGATGCTGCCGGAGGTGTCGAAGCCGCGCATGTAGATCGAATCGCCGGTATTGGTCGAGCCGTTCTCGCCGACGAAGAAGGTGCCCACGCCCGGACTGTTGCGCAGTGCCTCGGTAAGCGTGGTGGCGCCTTGCTGCTGGATGAGCTGCTTGCCGATCACCTGGATGGTCTGCGTGGTGTCGAGCAGTGATTGGGTGAATTTCGGCGAGGAAACCTTGTCGACGCGGTAGTCGCTTCCACGGTCGGCATCCACCTGCATGCCGGGCAGGGCCTGCGCATCATTGACCTTGGCCTGCTGGGGCGGCGCCGCGATATCGGCGGGCACGTCGCTGGCGGCGGCACCGTGGGCGAGGCTGAGCAGGACGGCGGCACCGACGGTACGCACCGCGGGAGCGGCGTGCTTGCGGCTCTTGATGAAGGCCATGGAGATTTCCCTTGCGTGTCTGAAGACGAATGAGGAACGGCCTTCGTCCGCGCACGCACCAACGTCGCACGGCCTTTTTCAGGACGCGCTGGGCTGGGTTCTGGTCGTTCCCTGGAACGAGACGCACGCGGGTACGGGACCCGTCTGGACGCATATCGTAAATTTAATGAGAACGATTTGCAATTACATGAAGACGGGGCCCGGTGGATGCTCTGGTGGCAGGGGCTTCTATATGAGGAGGCCGGCCTCTGGTAGCACCGACCCCGTCGACGATGGGTGCTTGCCCCAACCGGGTGGGAGCCGACCCTGTCGGCGATGGGTGCTTGCCCTAACCTGGTGGGAGCCGACCTTGTCGGCGATCCCGCGGCAGCGGGCCGGGTCGAGGCAAGCACCCATCGCCGACAAGTCGGCTCCCACAAAAGTCGGCTCCCACAAAAGTCGGCCCCCACAAAAGTCGGCCCCCACAAAAGAAGGCTTCCAGCAAAAAGGTTGCAGTCGGCTCCCGGCCGAGCGATTCGGCTCCAAACAAAAAAAGCGCCGCACTTGCGTGCGGCGCCTTGGGCACCATCAGCGATGGCGTGTCGCCGTTACCAGATCTTCACCTGCTTGTCGGCGGCACGGACCATCTTCGCGTCGGGCTTGCACTGGAACGCCGAGGCGAAGGCTTCCATGTTCGACGGTGCGCCGATGGCGCGCAGCGAAGCGGGTGCGTGCGGATCGACGTTGAGGTAGAGCATCGCCTGCTTCTCGCGGACGTTGCTGCGCCACACGCGCGCCCAGTTGAGGAAGAAGCGCTGATCTTGCGTATAGCCGTCGATCTTCTCCTGGGCTTCCTGCGGATTCTTTTTCAGGGCTTCCTGGAGCGCGTCGTAGGCCACGTTCAGGCCACCCAGGTCGGCGATGTTCTCGCCCAGGGTGAGCTTGCCGTTGACGTGCAGGTCCGGGTGGTCCTTGATCGGCGCGTACTCGTTGAACTGGGCCACCAGCTTGGCGGTCCGCTCGTCGAACTTCGCACGGTCTTCCTTGGTCCACCAGTTCTTGTTGTTGCCGTCGCCGTCGAACTGGCTGCCCTCGTCGTCGAAGCCGTGGCTGGCCTCGTGGCCGATCACCGCGCCGATGCCGCCGTAGTTGATCGCGTCGTCGCCATGGGCGTCGAAGAACGGCGGCTGCAGGATGGCGGCCGGGAAGTTGATCGTGTTGTCGGTCGGGTTGTAATAAGCGTTGACCGTCTGCGGGGTCATGCCCCACTCGAGGCGATCGGTCGGCTGGCCGATCTTGGCGATGTCGTAGTGATAGTTGAACTTGCTCGCGGCCAACATGTTGCCGTAGTAGTTCTCACCGTTCACGTCGAGGCCCGACCAGTCGCGCCACTTGTCCGGGTAGCCGATCTTGGGCAGGAAGGTGTTCCACTTCTGGATCGCCTTCTGCTTGGTCTCGTCGCTCATCCAGTCGAGCTTTTCGATACGCGCCTTGAGGGCGTTGCGCACGTTGTCGACCAATTCGTTGGCGCGCTGCTTGGCTTCCGGCTGGAACACCTTGGCCACGTAGAGCTGGCCCAGCGCCTCGCCCATCGACGAGTTGACCGTGGCCAGCACGCGCTTCCAGCGCGGCTTCTGCTGCGGCTGTCCGGAAAGGGTCTTGTTGTAGAAATCGAACTTGTTGTCCTGGAACGCCTTGGACAGGTACGGCGACGCGCTGTCGATGGCGTGGAAGCGCAGGTAGGCCTGCCAGGTCGATACCGGCGTGGTGGCCAGCATCTTGTCGAACTCCTTGAAGAACTTCGGCTGCGACAGCGAGAAGCCCTTGTCGACATTGACACCCTGGGCGGCGAAGAACTTCTGCCAGTCGAAATGCGGCGTGGCCTTGTTGGCTTCGGCGACGGTGACGAAGTGGTACTGGTTTTCCGGAGCGCGCAGCTCCACCGGCGCGAGCGACGCGGCGGCGAGCTGGGTCTCGAACTTCATGACCTCGTCGGCCTGCTTCTTCGCCTGGTCTTCCGGCACGCCGGCGAGGGTCAGGGTCTTGGCGATGTACGCGACGTAGGCCTTGCGGTTTTCGGCCTGCTTCGGATCGGTGTAGTAATCCTTCGTGGGGAGGCCGAGGCCGTCCTGCTGGGCGTAGCCGATCTGCATCTTCGCGTTCTGGAAGTCGGCACCCGAGCCGAAGCCGAACACGTAGCCATTGCCGTCGTTGAAGCTGGTGTCGAGGAAATCGACGATGTCCTGCGAGGTCTTCAGGGCGTCGATCTTGGCCAGTTCGGGCTTCAGCGGTTCGACGCCGGCCTTCTCGATGGCGTCTTCGTTCATGCCCGAGCGGTAGAGCAGGCCGATTTTTTGTTCGATCGATCCGGGCTTGGCGCTGGCCGCGCCCTTGTCCATGGCGTCGACGATGTCGTGCTGCGTGTTGAGGCTGTTCTCGGCCAGCTGGTCGAAGGCGCCCCAGCGGGTGCGGTCTTCGGGAATCGGATTGGCCGCGACCCACTTGGCGTTGACGAAGCCGTTGAAGTCGCCGCACGCATCGATGCCGGTGTCCAGGTCGGCGATATTGAACGTCGGACCGGCAGGCTTGGCCGCCGCGGCCGTGCCGGAGGTGGCAGGGGCCGCGCTGCTGGGCGTGGCGGGCTGGTTGCCACCGGGCACCGCCGTGTCGGCATCGTTGTGCTTGCTGCACGCCGTGCCGGCGAGCGCGACGGCCAGGGCCAGCGCGAGCGGCTTCAGATACTGCTTGGTCATGGATTTCCCTCTTTCATGGTGTCGATGACGGTGCCCCCGGCACCGTTGCTCCCCAGCATATCCGCTGCGGCCTCCATGCAGGGCCGACTGTGACGAAAGTCATGGTTCCCCGCATTTCGCAATAACTCGCGGCGAATGTCCCCGGATTGTCATACCGGCTTCCTACGCTGCGGCGACCGCATGACAGGGGATGCGGCCCAAGGCAATCGGTCGATCCACCTCCGAGGAGCATCCGTCATGCGCAAGTTACTGGCCGCGGGCATCGCCTGCGTGCTCACCCTTTCCGCCGCGTCGATCGTCGCGGCGCAGCAGGTCGTCAGTACCCCCGCCGAGGCTGCGTCCAGCGCGCTCGGTTTCGGTCATGGCGGTCACGGCAACAAGGACCCGCGTACCGCCACGCCGATTAAGCACCTGGTGGTGATCTTCCAGGAGAACGTCTCCTTCGATCATTATTTCGGCACCTATCCCTTCGCGGCGAACCCCAGCGGCGAGCCGGCCTTCTACGCGCGGCCGTTCACGCCGCCGGTGAACGGCCTCACGCACGCCCTGCTTACCACCAATCCCAATGCCGGAAACACCGGCAATGGCGACGCCGCGATCAATCCGTTCCGCCTCGCCCGCGCGCAAGCCGCCACCGCCGACCAGGACCACGGCTACACCTCCGAGCAACGCGCCTTCGACGGCGGCAAGATGGACCTGTTCCCGCTATACACCGGCCGTGGCGAGGCCTTGCCCGGCGGCGATCCCACGCAGGAAGGCAAGGGCCAGGTGATGGGCTACTACGATGGCAACACCGTCACCGCGCTGTGGAACTATGCGCAGAACTTCGCCATGAGCGACAACAGCTATGGCACGGGATTCGGCCCGTCCACGCCGGGTGCGCTCAACCTGATCGCGGGCCAGACCGCCGGCGTCGTCGCCACCCTCAACGGCACGGGTGCCGAGACCGACGACGGCCATGGCGGCCTCACGATGATCGGCGACCCCGACCCCATCGGTGACGTCTGCTCTTCACCCACCGCCAACCAGGCGACCATGGGCGGCCGCAACATCGGCGACCTGCTCAACGACCGCAATATCACCTGGGGTTGGTTCCAGGGCGGTTTCGACCTCACCCGCACCAATCCCGACGGCAGCACGGGTTGCACGCGCCGCACCTTGTCGAAGGTGACCAACGCCAGTTCCAACGACTACAGTCCGCACCATGCGCCGTTCCAGTACTACCCCTCGACGGCCAACCCGACGCACGCGCGTCCTTCCTCCATCGCGGCCATCGGCAAGACCGACCAGGCCAACCACCAGTACGACATCGAGGACTTCTACGATGCCCTCGACGCGGGCAACCTGCCGGCGGTGAGCTTCCTCAAGGCGCCTGCCTACCAGGATGGCCACGCGGGTTACTCCGATCCGATCGACGAGCAGGCCTTCCTCGTTCACGTGATCAACGCGCTCCAGCAAAGCGGCGAATGGCGCGATACGGCCGTCGTCATCGCATACGACGATTCGGACGGCTGGTATGACCACCAGCAACCGCCGCGCATGAATGCCTCCACGGGACGTACCGACGCGCTGGACGGCGCGGGCGTATGCAACGGCCGTGGCACCTTGCCCGGTCTCGATGGCCAGACGCCCGCGCAGGGTCGTTGCGGTTTCGGCCCACGCCTGCCGCTGGTCGTGGTTTCCCCGTGGGCACGCGAGAACATGGTCGACCATTCGGTGACCGACCAGAGCTCGATCACCCGTTTCATCGAGGACAACTGGCTCGACAGCCAGCGCATCGGCGGCGGCTCGACCGACGTGCAGGCCGGCCGTCTCGACGGCATGTTCGACTTCTTCCTGCCGCGCCTGTTCGAACGCAAGCTGATCCTCGACGAGTCGACCGGCCAGCCGAAGCATCCGGGCGGCTGGCCGTACTGGCCGTTCGGGAACGGTGGGCATGGTTGATCGCCGTCGCTTCCTGACGACGGCGGGATGGATGGCCGCGGCGGGGTGGATCCCGTCGCGGCTGTTCGCGCACGACATGCATGCGATGCAGGCGCCGGCGGGGCAGGTCGGCAACAGCCTGTGCATGCATGCCATGGGCGACGCCACCCGCATGCCGGGCCTGGTCGACCCCACCCGGCTCGCACCTTTCGTCGACGTCCTGCCGATCCCTCCCGTGTTGCGTCCGGGCCCCGGCAAGCCGTTGCGGGTGCGCATGGCCGAGACCACGCAGGTGCTGCATCGCGACCTGCCGCCGACCACGTTGTGGACCTATGGAGGGCACTATCCCGGGCCCACCATCGAAGCGCGCAGTGGCCAGGCGTTCGACGTGGTGTGGGAGAACGCGCTGCCGGCGCGTCACTTCCTCCCGGTGGATCACGCGATCTGCGGCGCGGAGGCGGATAAGCCCGAAGTGCGCGCCATCGTGCATCTCCACGGCGCGAAGGTGCCGCGCAAGGACGATGGCTATCCGGAAGACTGGTACGTGCCCGGGAAGTCCCGGCGGCACCACTACCCCAACGCGCAGGACGCGGCCACGCTCTGGTATCACGACCACGCGATGGGTATCAATCGGCTCAACATGTATGCCGGATTGATGGGCCTCTATCTGTTGCGTGACGAGCACGAGCTTTCGCTGGGCCTGCCGTCGGGCGAACAGGAATTGCCGCTGGTGCTCGCGGATCGCCTGTTGCGCACCGATGGCCGCCTCTACTACCCCGATTCCGGCGATGCGAAGGCCCCATGGGTGCCGGAGGTATTCGGCAACCTCACGCTGGTCAATGGCGCCATCCTTCCCCGCGCGGACGTGCAACCGCGCCGCTATCGCCTGCGCGTGCTGAACGCGGCGAACGGACGCTTCTATCACCTGCGTTTCCGCGACGGACGTCCGTTCCAGGTCATCGGTTCCGACCAGGGCTTGCTCGCCGCGCCGGCGACCATGACATCGGTCTTCATGGCGCCCGGGGAGCGACTGGACGTGGTCGTGGATTTCTCGGCGCTGCGCGGTGGCGCGGTGGAACTGATGAACGATGCCCTGCCGCTGATGCGCTTCGCCGTGGGGCAAGGGCAGGTGCGTGACGACAGCCGCGTTCCCGACGTGCTCCGCGACCTGCCACGCGTGACCGGGACATCGGCATCGAAATCCCGCGAACTCACGCTGGACGAATACAGCGACTGCGTGGCCACGCCGATGCTGATGTTGCTCAACGGCAAGCGGTGGCACGATCCGGTGACGGAATCGGTGACGCTGGGTGCGACGGAGTCGTGGAACCTGGTGAACCTCACCGAGGATACCCACCCGATCCACCTGCACCTGGTGCGTTTCCAGATCCTCGACCGCCGCCCCTTCGACGTGGACGAGTACGTGGCGAAGAAGACCATCCGCTACGTGGGGCCGGCACAGGAGCCACCGTTGCACGAGCGTGGATGGAAGGACGTGGTGCAGGTCTATCCGGGCATGATCACCCGCATCGTCGCCACCTTCGACGGCTACGCCGGGCGTTACGCCTGGCATTGCCATCTCGCCGAACACGAGGCCAACGAGATGATGCGTCCTTTCGAGGTGGTGGCCTGACCCAGGCGCCTGTTCGCAGGCGCTAGGTTCCGGCCTTCGCCGGAGCGGCGACATCCAGCGTCTTCAACGCTGCGTCATCGAGGCGGAACACGGGATACGCGCCGACCTTCTGCGCGGTGTACCAGGGGCTGCGTTCGAAGAAGAAGGCGAGGCGCGCGCGCGGGCTCGCCGCGAAGGCCGGATCGCTCTTGAGCCTGGCTTCGAATGCCGCCCTCAGTGACGGATCTTCCGCGATCATCTTTCGCGCCAGGGCTTCCACGACACGAGGTTCGCCGTATTCCTTCGGTTCGAAGATCGCGTTGAGGTAACCCCAGCGCAGCATGGAGTCCGGCGCGCGGGCGTCGAGCAGGTTGATCGCGAGGACGGCGTCGGCGTTGTCGGAGCGGACGATGACGGTGCCGGCGGGCAGTTCGATGTCTTCCCTCACGGCCGCGATGGCGGCATCGCGGAGCATGTGATGGCCCTCGAAAGGCTTGTCCGCCCACTTCGGCTGCGAAAGCTGGTCGGCGTCGACGCTCACGTGGATGGCTGTCGCGGTGCGGGTGTAGGGAATGCCGTGGGCGTCCAGGCGTTCGATCACATCGGTCCACTGCGCGGGAACCGCCCACGCGGCAGGCAGAGGCGCGGCCACGTCGGGCAGGAGGTCGTTCCAGCTCTGGATGGTGTAATCCTTCTTCGCCGTCGGGTCGTATCGCACCCAGAGGTCGCCGGAGATATCGCTTCGGGTCTGCGTGAATGCGTAGCCCTTCAGCGTGAACGGCTTCGATGCCGGGTCTTCCTTGAAGGTGACCGGCAGCGTCGCGCCGGGTTTCGCCGAGAGCGAGGCGGCCCAGGCGTCGGCATCCTTCGAGGCCTTCAGCAGGGCGGCCGGGTCCTTGTTCACGTGATCGAGCACACTGCGCACGACATCGTAAGTCGCGCGGACACGCACCTCGTACGACTTCAGCATGTGCGTCTCGATCAGCAGCCCGGCACGATTGCGGATCGCGGCATAACCGGTGGAGAAGCGCGGGCCGGAGCCGAAGTTCCCGATGCCCTTGGTGATGTCGCGCCCGTCACGGAATTCGAGATAGGGCGCGGCGAGATGGCCGAGTCGTTCATAGGCGGGGATCGCGCCTTCCTCGTACGCGGCCTTCTGCCAGGCGGCGATCGATGGCGGGAGCTTGTGCGGATCCTCGGCGTACCAGGTGAGGTCGTACTGGTAGTCGGCGCCATCGGTGGTGTGGATGTCAATCAGCAGGTCGGGCCGCCAGGTGTTCCACAAGGCTAGCCAGGCGCGGGTTTCCGGGGCGTCGGCCTTGACGTAGTCGCGGTTGAGGTTGAGGTATTGCGACTGGCCACGAAAGCCCATCTCGGCGGGGCCGTTCTGGTTGATGCGGAAGTACGGCCCGGAATTCTCGTGGCCGTCCACGCTGTACACGGGGATGTAGACCAGCACCGCGTGGTCGAGCAGATGGGGCAGGCGGTGCATCGTGGCGAAGTCGCGCAGCAGCATCAGGCCGGCGTCCTTGCCTTCGATCTCGCCGGGATGGATGCCCGCCTGTAGCAGCACGATCGGCTTGCCCGCCGCGCGCGCCCGCTCCGGGGTGAGGTCACCGTCCTTCGCCGCGATCACCACCGCCATCGGCCGGCCCTCGGGCGTCGTGCCGAAGGTCTCCAGCCGGATGGTGTCCGGGGCGGCCCGGGCGAGGCGGCGCAGGAAGGCCTGGGTCTCCGCATAGGACGGCGTGGTGCGGAACGCGGAGGCCTCGGCGGGCGTGGTCCAGGTGTCTTTCGCGTGGATCGTCATCGGGGTCACCGCGATCAGGGCGAGGAGGAGGCGTGCGGGCATCGCGAGCATGGAACCGTCCGGCGGGGGAATTCCCCATTGTGTGATTTTTTCGCCGGCTGGGCGAATCATGGGGAAAGAGGAGGGCTCATGGCCGACGAAGAGAGACGGCACGCGTTCGAGGCGTTGTTGCAGACGCACCGGAAGATCGTGTTCAAGGTTGCCGCGATCTATGCACGCGGTCAGGAGGATCGGCGCGACCTGAGCCAGGAGATCGCCTTGCAGCTGTGGCGTTCTTTCGGTTCGTATGACCTTTCGCGCCCGTTTTCGACCTGGATGTACCGGGTTGCGCTGAACGTCGGGTTGTCTCACGCAAGGCGCGAGCGTGAACGTCCGTGTCCACTGGACGAGAAACTGATCGATACCCTTGGCGGCGGCACGCCGATCGACGAGCCCGACGAACGCCTGGGGGCACTGGCACGGGCCATAGAAGGTCTGGAGCCGCTCGACCGCGCACTGATCCTCCTTTACCTCGACGAACTATCGCACGCCGAGATCGGCGCGGTGCTCGGCCTGAGTGAAAGCAACGTGGGCACGCGAATCGCGCGCCTGAAGCAACGCCTGCGTCGGAATGTTGCAGGCGAAACAATCACGCACACGCAACGGAGAACGCCATGGAACTCGACGACTTGAAAGCGGGTTGGGAGGAGCTGGATCGCCGGTTGGCGTATATGGAGGCACGTCTGATTACCGCACGCGCGACGGCTGGTGTTCGCAGGGAACTACGCCCGCTGGTCGCGGGCCAGGTCCTGCAGGCTGTGCTAGGCGTGGTGCTAGCCATGGGTGCCGGTTCGTTCTGGTTTGAGCATCGTGGGAATCTAAACTTGGTTGTCACCGGCCTGTTTCTGCATCTTTACGCTATCTCGATGATCGTGGCGGCTGCGCGCAACCTGTTCCTCGTGCAACGGATAGACGAGGGAGCTCCGGTACTGGCGCTGCAACACCGGCTCGTCGCGTTGCGCGCATGGCGCATCCGCGAGGGACGCTGGTTTGGCGCGGTGGGATGTTTCGCGTGGGTGGCGCTGGTGATATGGGGATTCGGCTTGTTGGGCGTCGACATCGTTGCGGCGCGGCCACTCTTCGTCGGATTCCTGCTGCTGACGGCGGCCATGTGCCTGGCGATATTCACCGTGGTGGCCCGGCTGGACAAGGCGCCGGAAGGGTCGGCGATGCGCCGTGCGGCGGAGCGGCTCGCGGAGATCCGGCGCTTCGAATCGGCCGACGAGACGCCCTGAGGCAAGAGTTTCACGTGCGATGTCCGCAGATGCCTAAGGACCCGCTAAGCTCGACGAAAGGATAATCGGCACCTATCGGATACCGGGGCTTCGCCTTGCACATCATCCTTGTCGAAGACGACGTCCAGCTTGGCGAGGCCATCCGCCGGGCCCTGGAGCGGCTGGCCTATTCGGTCAGCTGGTTCCGCGAGGGCAACGAGGCGCTGCGGGCCTTGCGCGACCACGACGCCGACCTTGTCCTGCTCGACCTGGGCCTGCCCGGCAAGGATGGCATGGACGTGCTGACCGAGGCGCGGCGCCTGCGGGTGAAGACGCCGGTCATCGTGATGTCCGCGCGGGACGCCCTGGATTCGCGCATCCGCGTGCTCGACGCGGGGGCCGACGATTACCTGATCAAACCGTTCCACCTGGACGAACTGGCCGCGCGCATCCGCTCGCTGGCGCGCCGGGTGCGTGGCGAGGCGGTGAACCGGCTCGAGGCCGGCGCGCTGAGCCTCGACCTGGGCACGTTCGACGTCACCTGGCATGGCGAACGCGTGGACCTCACCCGGCGCGAGTTCGCCCTGCTGCAAGCCTTGATGGAACGGGCCGGACGAATCGTCCGCCGCGAATCGCTGGAGAATTCGCTCTACGGCCCGGACAACGTGATGAGCACCAGCGCGCTGGAGGTGCTGGTGCACTCGCTGCGGCGCAAGCTGAGCCATGGCGCGATCCAGACGGTGCGCGGTTTCGGCTACATGGTGCCGCGGGAGCCGCAATGACCCTGCCGAGCCTGCGCTCGCGCCTGCTGGTGTTGATCGTCCTGGTGCTGGCGGCGGTCTTGTTGCCGCTGGGCATCCTCAGCGCGAAGCACACGCTCGAAGAAGTGGACGAGCTGTCCGACGGCAGGCTCGCCCAGGCCGCGCGCACGCTGGAAGTCCTGGTCGGCCGCATCGGCGTCGAGCAGCTGCGCGAACAACGTTCGGCCCGCATGCTCGTCCCGAGCGTGTCCAACCACCCGCAGGAACTGACCGTGCAGGGACGCACCTTCGAGTCGGAAGTGGGATTCCAGGTGTTCGACCGGGACGGCACGTTGCTGCTCGCCACGGAAAACCTGGCGGCGGTACCGAACACACGCGCGTCCGACGGCGCCTTCGAGGACATCCACAAGGGCAAGTACAAATGGCGCATGTTCACCCTGATCATGGAGCAGGAAGGGGTGACCATCCGGGCCGGTGAGCGCTATGACAGCCGGCACGAGATAACCCGTGCGCTGTGGCTCGAACACGGCCTGCCGACCTTCCTCGGCCTGCCCGTGCTGGCGCTCCTGGTCGGCTGGGCGATCCGCCGCGGCCTGCGTCCACTCGAATCGCTGGCCGGGGCGCTGGCCCGGCGCGAGCCGGGCAGCCGCGAGCCGATCCACCTGCCGGACGCGCCCCTCGAACTGAGGCCCGTGCTGCTGGCGTTGAACGACCAGATCGAACGATTGGAAGGGGCGCTGGAGCGCGAACGGCAGTTCAGCGCGGACGTGGCCCATGAGCTGCGCACGCCCCTGGCCTCGACCATGATCAACCTGGAGGACGCGATGGCCTCGGCGCAGCCGGACGAGGCGCAGGCCGCGCTGGAAGCGGCCCGCGAATGCCTGGTCTCCCTGGCGCGGCGTACCGAGCAGTTGCTGGCGTTGGCCCGGCTCGAAGCCGGCGCGGCGTCGGGCCCGCGAAGCCGCGTGGATCTCAGGGAACTCGCGCTGGAAGTGGTCGAGGAAATGTCGCCGGTGATCGGTACCGGCGGCGCGGAACTGAGCATCGAGCTACCCGACCATCTCTTCGTGAACGGATACGGCGTCGCCCTCGGCGCGCTTATCCGTAACCTGCTGGAAAACGCCTTCCGCCACGTACCACACGGAGGCCACGTCGAATTGTCGATTCGGCATGTCGAACGAGGCGCCCTCATCGAGGTGACCGACGACGGCCCCGGTATTCCGGCGGAACGCCGCACCGCCATGTTCACGCGGTTCCAGCGCGGCGTGGACACGCAGGGAGAGGGCTATGGCCTGGGATTGTCGATCGTGAAACGGGCCGTCGAGTTGCACGGAGCGGTTATCGAGCTCCTGGACCGGGAAGGCGGGCCCGGGCTGAGAGTGGTGGTGACCCTGCCCCTGGCCTGAATCGCGAGCGCGTTTCATTCAAGCGCGACGGACGCGATCGGAGCATCCTTGGAGGGTCCAATCACGCGGAGTCAGCCACGATGAAAAACCCCGAAGCGACCAAGAAGCTGCGCAAGGCCGCCTTGAACACGCGTACCGGTCTGGGTGCCGACGCGACGCGCGACATCTCCGGCGCGTTGAATGCGTTGCTCGCCGACACGTTCGCGCTGTACCTGAAGACGAAGAATTTCCATTGGCATATGTCCGGTCCGCGTTTCCGCGACCTCCACCTGCTGCTCGACGAGCAGGCGTCGCAGATCTTCGCCACCACCGACGACATCGCCGAGCGCGTACGCAAGATCGGCGGAACCACGATCCGTTCGATCGGACACATCGCGCGCCTGCAGCGCATTTCCGACAACGACGCCGACTTCGTCACGCCGCAGGACATGCTCGCGGAACTGCGTGAGGACAACCTCAGCCTGGCCGCCTCCCTGCGGGAGACGCATGGCGTGTGCGACGAGTATTCCGATGTGGCGACGGCGAGCCTGATCGAGAACTGGATCGACGAGACCGAGCGTCGCGTGTGGTTCCTGTTCGAGACGGCGCGCGAAGCCGACTGACGAAGGAAGGGCCATTGTGGGAGCCCACACCTTGTGGGAGCCCACACCTTGTGGGAGCCGACTCTGTCGGCGATCCCGCGGCAGCGGGCAAGGTTGCGGCGAGCACCCGTCGCCGCTCAAAGCGGCTCCCACAATGGGCATATCATCCCCGGGGTCCGGACAAAAATATCCCGGGGCTCTTATTTCTTCGGCGTGGCGATCGCCCCGATCAGGTCCTTGCCTTCGCCGCGCACCAGGTGCGGATACTTCAGGCCGCCGTGGTAATCGACGCCGATGGTGCGGTAATCGTCGATATCCTTGATCAGGAACTGGATCGGAGCGGTGCCCGACTTGGCCTCGGCCACCGCGTCCTTCAGTACCTGGGCCGAGTAATCCTTGCCATTCACCGCGACCAGCGTCACACCGGGAACGATGCCCGCTTTCGCAGCGACGCCATCCCACTGCGAATCCGTCACCACGCCCTTGTCCGACACCTGGATACCCAGTGAGTACGCGAGGTTGACCGTCTTGCGGAGTTTCTCCGCCGTCTTCGCGAATGCCGTGGGCTTGTCGTCGTACACCAGCTTCCAGCCGCCGCCCTCGATGCCGTGCTCGGGCAGGGTGTCGCCCGTGTAATCCAGGCGTTGGCGCAGGAAGCTCGCCCAGTCGTAGGGCTGGATACCGTTGAGGGTGGAGACCACGTCGTCGAAGGTATAGGTCTTGGGAACGTAGCTGCCGTTGTCCATGCCGTAGAAGGCGCGGGCGAACTCGTCCAGCGTGTGCTTCCCACCGGAGAGGTCACGGATCTTCGTATCGACGTCGAGCCAGAGCATCTGGCCTTCCGGGTAATAATCCGAGCCGCGGCGCAGGTTGCCCCAGCCCTGGCTGCCGCCGCGCGACGACAGCGGAATACCGTCGGCGGTGTCCTGCAACGAACGCCACGAGCGGCCTGTGCGCGCCGACATGTCGGCGGCGATCGCGGCCAGCGAATCGCGCCATTGGTCGGTGGTCCAGATGCCCGAGCGCGCGGTGAGCACGCCGGCCCAGTAGTCGGTGAGCCCTTCGTAGACCCAGAGCAGGTCGTCCTGCATCGGTTCGGTGAAGGTCGGTGTCCACAGGTCGGCGGGACGGCGGAACTTGCCGTTCCACGAGTGGATGTACTCATGCGGAAGGAGGGTCCCCGCCGCCACGTTCACGTCGGGATCGGTGAGGAAGTTCGCGTAGAGGCGATCGTCGCTGGACTGGTGGTGTTCCAGGCCGAAGTGGTTCGTGTGATCCGAGGTCACCAGCAGGAAATCGTAGTGCGCGTAATGGTGTGCGCCGAAGAGCTTGTTCGCCTGCACCACGAGCGCACGCTGCTTCGCGATCTGTTCCTCGGTGGCCTTGACGCCAGCGGCCGTATCGCCGGTGATATTGAGGTGGACCTGGGTGGCCTGGCCGGGTGCGAGGTCGATGCGGGTGAAGTGCTTGCCCGTCATCAGGGGCGAATCCACGAGGTTCTCGAAACTCACCGGCTTGAAGGTGACCTCGTCGCCCGATTGCGAGGCCGTTTCCAGGGCGGAGGCGAACTTCCATCCCGAAGGCAGCTTCACGCTCGGTTCGACGGTGATCCTGCTGGTGTAGTGCCCGGCCGGATAGAAGGCCACTTCGTTGAACGAGAGCGGTATGTAGTTCGGCGTGGCCGGAGCGAGGTATTCGAAGGCGAGTTCGAGTTTGTCCACGCCGGCGGGCACGTCCACGTGGAAGGCGTACATCTCCTTCAGGTCGCGGCGCCAGGGGATGCGCTTGCCGTTCGCCGTGATGACGAAGCCCGCCACGTTGGAGAGCGGGCCGGAGGGCCCATGCACGCCGGGGATCCACTTCGGGTAATAGAGGATCGCGTGGCCCGCGCTGACCGGGATGGTCTCGCGTACGTGGTAGAGGTGCCTCGATGCGTCGGAAAGATCGACGTGCAAGCTCAGGTTGCCGGGATAGGGCTGGTCGGCGGCCACGGGAAGGTCCGCGGCGATGGCCTGGGACACGGAAAAGGCCATCGCGGAAGCGACGGCGGCGGCGAGGGTGGCGCGGCGGAGCGATTGGCGCATGGCTCGGATCCCCTGGCGACTGTCAGCCTTCGATGGTCGGGGGCGCGCCGACACGCGGCCTGTGCCATAGGTCATGCATGGGGCGGCGCGTTTGAAACGGGGGACTTCGCGCGCCGGATGCGCGCCGGTAGCATGGATTCGCCTGATATCGCTGCGAATCCCATGAAAGCACCCACCCTGCGGCGCATCCTCAACGCCTGGCCACCCTTCCTGTTCACCGGGATCCGCGTGGTGCGGATGGACGATTACCGTTACGCGAAGGTGCGCCTGAAGCTCGCCTGGTACAACCGCAACTACGTGCGCACGCAGTTCGGCGGCAACCTGTTTTCCATGACCGATCCGTTCTGGATGATCATGGTGCTGAAGAGCCTCGGCAACGACTACATCGTGTGGGACCAGGCGGGCGAGATCCGCTTCGTCGCGCCCGGTCGCGAAGATGTCTATGCGGAGTTCCGCGTCGAGGAGTCGCTGCTCGACGAACTGCGCGCCGCCACCGCGAACGGCGAAAAATACCTGCGCTGGTTCGACACCGATATCCGCACCGCGTCGGGCGAGCTCGTGGCCACGGTGCGCAAGCAACTCTACGTGCGACGCAAGCGCCGCTGATCAGAACAGCAGCGACGCCATCTTGCGGCGATACGTACCCACCAGTTCCGCATCGTCGATCGTCGCGAACGCCGCGAGCAGGCGCTTCTTCGCCTGTCCGTCGTTCCAGTCGCGCTGGCGCTTGAGCACATCGATGAATTGGTCGAGGCCGGCCGCCACATCGCCTTCGATCAGCAGGCGCACACCCAGCAGGTCGCGTGCCTCCCAGTCGGCGTCGTCGGCCTGCACGCGGGCCCGGAGCTCAGCCAGTGACGGCGAGCCCTCCAGCGCGCGGGCCAGTTCCAGCTGGCTGCGCAGGCGTACCGCACGGGCGTCGGTCGCGAGGTTGGCGGGCAGGGCGTCGAGTTCGGCCTGGGCCGGTTCGACCTGGCCGGCGCGCATGAGGGCCAGGGCGAGGTCGAGCTTCAGTTCGGCGCGGTCCGGCTCGGCGGCGATCGCCTGCTGGAGGCGGTTGATGGCCTCTTCCGCGGTTTCGGCCGGTGCCGGTTCGGCGGCGTCTTCGTCGTTGGCCGCGTCGACCGGCTGAACGCCGTGGCGGGTGAGGAATTCACGGATCTGGCCTTCCGGCAGGGCGCCGGCGAAACCATCGACCACCTGGCCACCGCTGATCAGAACCACCGTGGGGATGCTGCGGACGCCGAACATGGCGGCCAGCTGCTGCTCGGCGTCGACGTCGATCTTGGCCAGGCGGAAGCCGCCGTTGTACTCGGCGGCCAGCTTTTCCAGGATCGGGCCGAGCGACTTGCAGGGGCCGCACCATTCGGCCCACAGGTCGACCAGGACGGGGGTCTGGAGCGACGCGTTGATGACGTCGTTCTCGAAACCGGCCGTGGTCGCGTCGAAGACATGTTCATTGCGGGTCTGGGCGCTGCTCACGGAAGGCTCCTGGGACAAGGTGTCGATGCCCCGGTAAGTCGGGGAAGGGCGGGAGCATATCAAGCCCCCGGGGCCTTTTAGGACTACTCCTATCCACCGCGTCATGCGCCGTTTACGCGGATTTGCGATCATATGGCGCGGGCCGGTGCGGCCTCGAAGCGCCGGGAAGGCATGCATAACGCCCAGGAACTGATCGTCTGCGAACACTGCGACTCCGTCTACCGGAGGCGCCCGCTCGCCCGTGGGGAGGTCGCCGACTGCGTCGTTTGCGGCGCCGTGCTGGAACGGCACCAATGGCTCGGCGTGGAAGCGCAGTTCGCCCTGATCGTCGCCGCGCTCATCGTCTTCGTCATCGCCAATGTCTCGCCCATCGTCACGCTGGGCCTGTCCGGGATGACCGCGGCCACCACCCTGTGGGGCGCGGTGATCGCCATGTGGAACGATGGCGCCCAGGTGGTGGCCTTCCTCAGCGCGATGACCCTGTTCTTCTTCCCGCTCAGCCAGATCCTGATCTTCGGCTGGGTGCTCTGGTTCGCCCGCGACGGGCGCCGTGCACCGGGTTTCGCCCAGGCCATGTCGACCCTGGTCAGGGTGAAGCCATGGAGCATGATCGAGGTGTTCATGCTGGGCACGCTCGTCGCGGTGGTCAAGGCGCATACCTATTTCGACGTGGTGCCGGGGCCGGGCATCTGGGCCTTCGGCTTCCTCACCTTGCTGGTCACGTTGTTCTCCAGCCACGACCCGCGGCAGCTCTGGGACATCACGCGGGAGGCGAGGGCATGAACGCGCCGCCGCGGGCCAGCGAACTGGGCATGATGTCCTGCCATGTGTGCCGGCTGGTCACGGCGTACACGGACGATCCGCACGCGCACTGCCCACGCTGCGGCAACGCCCTGCACGCGCGCAAGCGCGGCAGCATCGCCCGCGCCTGGGCCTTGCTCGCGGCGGCGGCGATCTTCTACATCCCGGCGAACGTGTTCCCGATCATGCGCACGCAGAGCCTCTCGTCGAAGGACGACAACACGATCCTCAGCGGGATCGCGGAGCTCTGGCGGGCGGGCTCCCCCGGCCTCGCGGTCATCGTCTTCACGGCGAGCATCATCGTGCCCGTGCTGAAGTTCGTCATCATGGGTTACCTGCTGGTGTCCGTGCAGCGTTCCAGCGGGTTCGTGGCGAAGCAGCGTGCGCGGTTGTACCGCTTCGTGGAACTGGTCGGCTACTGGTCGATGCTCGACGTGTTCGTCGTGGCGATCCTGTCGGCCCTGGTCCATTTCAAGATCCTCAGCCGCGTCGAGCCCTTGCCCGGCGTGGTCTATTTCGGCGTGGTCGTCGTACTGACGATGCTATCGGCCATGAGCTTCGATCCCCGCCTGATCTGGGACAACAGGAAATCGCAATGAGCGACACCAACGTAGGAAACACGCCTCCGCCGGAGGACCTGCCGCAACCGGTCGTGCGCCGGTCGAAGATGGGCTTCTCGCTGATCTGGCTGGTGCCCATCGTGGCCGCGCTCGTCGGCATCTCGCTGCTGGTCAACCATTACATGTCGGCCGGCCCGCGGATCACCGTCACCTTCCTCACCGCCGAGGGCATCGAGGCGGGCAAGACCCAGGTCAAGTTCAAGAACGTGGTGATCGGCAAGGTCACGACGATGCGCCTCTCGCGCGACCGCACGCACATCACGGTCATGATCGACCTCGAGAAGGATGCCAGCGCCTTCGCCACCAAGGGCACCCGTTACTGGGTGGTGCGCCCGCGCATCGGGGCCAGCGGTGTATCCGGCATCGATACCTTGCTCTCGGGCGCCTTCATCGGCGCGGACGCCGGCGATTCGGACGAGGAGCAAAGCGACTTCACGGGCCTGGAAACGCCACCGGCGGTGACCCATGGCGCGCCCGGCCGACGGTTCGTCCTGCATTCCTCCGACCTTGGCTCGCTGGATATCGGTTCGCCCGTTTACTACCGCCGCATCCAGGTCGGCCGGATCGTCTCGTACGAGTTGGACAAGGACGGCAAGGGCGTCTCGTTGCAGCTCTTCATCGACGGGCCCAACGATCGCTTCGTAGGAAAGGACACGCGCTTCTGGAACGCCAGCGGCGTCGACGTGTCGCTCGGTGCCGACGGGTTGAAGATGAACACGCAGTCGCTGGCCACGGTGATCGCCGGCGGCGTCGCCTTCCAGGATCCGCCGGGGCCGCATGACGAAGCACCCGCGCCGGAAATGGCGGAATACACCCTCTTCAGCGACCAGACCACGGCACTGGCACCGCCCGACGGCAAGCCGCGTTACATCCGCATGCGTTTCGAACACTCGCTACGCGGGCTGACCGTCGATGCTCCCGTCGAACTGCTGGGCGTCAAGGTGGGCCGCGTGGTCTCGGTGAACCTCGACTACGATCCGAAGACACAGACCTTCCCGGTCATCGTCGGTGCGCTGGTCTACCCGCAGCGCCTGGGCCAGGCCAACGAGAAGCTGGCCAAGGCCGTCGGCGGCGACGAGGACAGCCTGTTCCCGCGGATCATGGGCGGGCTGGTCGCGCACGGACTGCGTGCGCAGGCGCGCACCGGCAACCTGCTCACCGGCCAGCTCTACATCGCGCTCGACTTCGACCCGAAGGCGCCCAAGGTCGCGTTCGACGAAAAGGCCAAGCCGGTGGAGGTGCCGACGACGCCGGGTGATTTCGACCACTTGCAGGAACAGCTTTCCAGCATCGTCGACAAGGTCGAGAAGATTCCGTTCGACTCGATCGGCAAGAACCTCGACGGCAGCCTGAAGGAGCTCCAGGGCACCTTGAAGCAGGTCAACGGCGAGCTCCTGCCCGAGGCGAAGAAGACCTTGCAGGGCGTGAACCGGACCGTTGGCACGGCCAACGACGCCTTGTCCGAGAATTCGCCCTTGCAGCAGAACATCGCCAACACGCTCGAGGAATTGCAACGCACCGTGCGTTCGGTCCGCGCCTTCACCGATTACCTGGGACGGCATCCGGAAGCGCTGTTGCGCGGTCGCGGCGCCGACGCGCCGCCGAAGATCAGTACCCCGCCGTCCACGAAGCAGGGCAAGGAAGAACAGCCATGACGCATACCCTCCGCCTCGCCGGTGCCGCCATCCTGATCGGCTCGCTGGCCGCCTGCGCCTCCGCGCCGACCCACTTCCACACGCTGGTTCCGCCGTCTGCGCCGATGCCGGCGGCTTCCGCCGCCTTCGTCATCGACGTGCAGCCGGTGGCCGTGCCGCCCCAGGTCGACCAGCCGGCGCTGGTGTTGCGCCAGGGCGCCAGTGGCATCGCCGTGCTCGATGGCGAACGTTGGGCCTCGCCGTTGGGCGACGAGATCCGCGGCGCGCTATCGGCCGACCTGGCGGCGCGGCTGGGGACCCACGACGTGCACGGGTTGCCGCGGGGGAAGGACGCCCGGGTCGTCGGCGTGCGGCTCGATGTCCGCCGGTTCGATTCGGAAGTGGGCGGCAACGCCACGCTGGAAGCCTCCTGGTCGGTCCGTGGCGCCGAGGGCGTCGCCGCGAACTGCGCGTCGCGCGTCGCCGAACCTGCCGGCTCGACGTACGGCAGCCTGGTCGAGGCCCACCAGCGCGCCCTTGGCAAGGTGGCCGACCAGGTCGCCGCGGCCGTGCGCGCCGTGGCCGCCGGCCAGAACCCTCCCTGCCAGTAGCCGGGGGAGCGCCGGTGAGCCGCTCAAGGTGGGAGCCGACCTTGTCGGCGATCCCGCGCAGCGGGCCAGGTTACGACAAGCACCCATCGCCGACAGGGTCGGCTCCCACCTCAAGTGGCCTCAACACTTGGCCCGAACGGCCCCGTGGGATAGTCTCCCGCGATTGACCGCCGCGTTTTTCCTTGCGGCCAACCGAGCATTCCATTGGTACCGAACTCCATGCAGGACACCCACGATCAGGGCACGCGCGAGCAGGGCGGTTACGCCCCGGACGTCGTCGAGACGGCCGCCCAGCGCTTCTGGAACGAAACCCGCGCCTTCGAGGTCACGGAAGACACGTCCAGGCCGAAGTATTACTGCCTCTCGATGCTGCCGTACCCGTCGGGCGCCCTGCATATGGGCCACGTGCGCAACTACACCATCGGCGACGTGATCAGCCGTTTCCAGCGCCAGCAGGGCAAGAACGTGCTCCAGCCGATGGGCTGGGACGCCTTCGGCCTGCCTGCCGAGAACGCCGCGATCAAGAACAACACGGCGCCGGCGAAGTGGACCTACAAGAACATCGAGCACATGCGCGAGCAGTTGAAGCGCATGGGCTTCGCGTACGACTGGACCCGCGAGGTCACCACCTGCAAGCCGGAGTACTACCGCTGGGAACAGCAGATGTTCACCCGGCTGATGAAGAAAGGCCTGGTGTACCGCAAGAACAGCGTCGTGAACTGGGATCCGGTCGACCAGACCGTGCTGGCCAACGAGCAGGTCATCGACGGCCGGGGCTGGCGCTCCGGCGCGGTGGTCGAGAAACGCGAGATCCCGCAGTGGTTCCTGAAGATCACCGCCTACGCGCAGGAACTGCTCGATGGCCTCGACACGCTGCCGGGCTGGCCCGAAGCGGTCAAGACCATGCAGCGCAACTGGCTGGGCCGGTCCGAGGGCCTGGAGATCACCTTCGACGTGGATGGCCAGGACGAGCCGCTCACGGTATTCACCACCCGGCCGGACACGCTCATGGGCGTGTCCTACGTGGCGGTGGCCGCCGAGCACCCGATCGCCACGCGCGCGGCCGAGGGTAACCCGGGCCTCGCGGAATTCATCGAGAGCTGCAAGGCAGGCGGCGTATCCGAGGCCGAACTGGAAACGCAGGAGAAGCGCGGTTACTACACCGGCATCGACGCCACGCATCCGCTCACCGGTGAAAAGGTGCCGGTATGGGTCGCCAACTTCGTGCTGATGGGCTACGGCACCGGTGCCGTCATGGCCGTGCCCGGGCATGACCAGCGCGATTGGGAGTTCGCGCAGAAGTATTCCCTGCCGATCAAGATGGTGGTGGTCGACCGTGGCGTCGTCGACGCCGTCGCGGAACTGAAGCGCGATCTCGCCGCCGACGGCACCGACACGGTGCAGAACGCGCTGGATGGCGGCTCCTCGGACGCTTACCAGTCGTCCGCCGCGGTCGAGACGATCAAGACCTTCGAGAACGACATCCAGACCGCCGGCGCGTACACCGACTACGGCACGCTGATCAACTCGGGCGAGTTCGACGGACTGGAATTCAAGGCGGCGTTCGATGCCATCGCCGCGAAACTCGAGGCCGCCGGGCGTGGCGAGCGCCGGGTCAACTGGCGCATCCGCGATTGGGGCGTCAGCCGCCAGCGCTACTGGGGTTGCCCGATCCCGGTGATCCATTGCCCTGCGTGCGGCGCCGTGCCGGTGCCCGAAGACCAGTTGCCGGTGGTGCTGCCGGAAGACGTGGCCTTCTCCGGCGTGCAATCGCCGATCAAGGCCGATCCGGCATGGCGCAAGACCACGTGCCCCACCTGTGGCGGCGCCGCCGAACGCGAAACCGACACCTTCGATACCTTCATGGAATCGAGTTGGTATTACGCGCGCTACACGAGCCCCGGTGCGAACGGGCAGGTGGACGAACGCGCCAACTACTGGACCCCGGTCGACCAGTACATCGGCGGCATCGAGCACGCGATCCTGCACCTGTTGTATTTCCGCTTCTACCACAAGCTCATGCGTGACGAAGGGCTGGTGGACAGCGACGAGCCGGCGACGAACCTGCTCTGCCAGGGCATGGTGATCGCCGAGACGTACTTCCGTAAGGAAGCCGACGGCTCCAGCACCTGGTTCAACCCGGCCGATGTCGACGTGCAGCGCGACGAACGCGCGCGCATCGTCGGCGCGGTGCTGCGCGCCGACGGCAAGCCGGTGGAAATCGGTGGCGTCGAGAAGATGTCCAAGTCGAAGAACAACGGCGTGGACCCGCAGTCGATGGTCGAGAAGTACGGCGCGGACACCGTGCGCCTGTTCTCGATGTTCGCCGCACCGGCGGACCAGTCGCTGGAGTGGAACGAAGCCGGCGTGGAAGGCATGGCGCGGTTCCTGCGCCGCCTCTGGCGCGATATCAACACGCATGCCTCGTCCGTCGCTTCGGGCGAGGACGCCGCGGGCGAAGCCGCGCGCAAGACGCTGCGCCGCCAGTTGCACGAGACGATCCAGAAGGTGGGCGACGACATCGGCCGCCGCCAGTCCTTCAATACGGCCATCGCCGCGCTGATGGAACTGCTGAACGCGTTGGGCAAGTTCGACGACGCCAGCACCCAGGGCAGGGCGCTGCGCCAGGAGGCCTTCACGGCCATCGTCCAGCTGATCAACCCATTCACCCCGCATGTCTCCCATGCGTTGTGGCAGGTGCTCGGGCATGGAGAGACCCTGGTCGAGGACGCCGGCTGGCCACAAGTGGACCCGGCGGCGCTGGTCCGCGACTCGCTGACCTACGCGGTGCAGGTGAACGGCAAACTTCGCGCTACCATCGAGGTGCCGGCATCGGCCTCGAAGGACGAGGCGGAAGCCATGGCGCGGGCCGAACCCAACGTGGCCCGCTTGCTCGAAGGCCAGACCGTGCGCAAGGTGATCGTCGTGCCCGGCAAGATCGTCAACATCGTCGCAGGATAACCATGAGCCCGAACCTCCTTCGTTCGCTTCGCATCGCCGCGCTGGTCTCCATCGCGGCCCTGGTCAGTGCCTGCGGCTTCCACCTGCGCCAGAGCGCGGCGTTGCCACCGGGGATGAAGAAGATCCATCTCACGGTATCCGGCGGCGGCAAGCTCGAACGCGAGCTCACCCGGGCGCTGGAGAATTCCGACGTGACGATCGTGGACAAGCCCTCGATCGACGCGGCCGAACTGGCTGTCACCTCGAACACGTTCCGCACCGATTCGCTGACCGTCAGCGGCACCGCCCGCGTCACGGAATACGCGGTGCGCTACCACGTCGACTTCAACGCGAAGGCGGGCGACGGCACGGTCATCATCCCGTCGCAGGCGGTCGATATGTCCCGCGAATTCAGCTACGACGCGACCAATACCATCGGTACCGCGAGCCAGACCGAAGAGCTGCAGCGCAGCCTCATCGGCGACATGGTCCAGGCGATCCTGTTCCGCTTGCAGGCCGCTGGCGCGCATCCGGCCATGGCGGCGCCCGCGCAGGCGCCAGCCACCTCGAACTGAGCCGGCGGCGTGCCCTTCAATCCCAGCCAGTGGCAGAAGCATCTCGCCGGCGACCGCATGGCGCCGGTCTACCTGCTGGCCGGCGAGGAACTGCTCGTGCTGGAAGCGGCCGATGCCGTGCGCGCCATGGCGCGCCGGCTCGGTTACTCCGAGCGCGAGGTGCTGGAGGCGGACAGCCGCTTCGACTGG
Source organism: Luteibacter sp. KNZ12-1A (assembly GCF_056755675.1). Classification (NCBI taxonomy): domain Bacteria; kingdom Pseudomonadati; phylum Pseudomonadota; class Gammaproteobacteria; order Lysobacterales; family Rhodanobacteraceae; genus Luteibacter; species Luteibacter sp. KNZ12-1A. The sequence continues at coordinate 32,437 of NZ_JBPGXU010000016.1, forward strand.
GACGATCTCGCCCGTGCCTCGGCGGGCTTGTCGCTGTTCGCGACCCGGCGCCTGCTCGACTTGCGCCTCGCCGGCGGCCGCGCGGGCAAGGACGGCGGCGCGGCGATCTCTGAATTCGTGGCCAATCCGCCGCTGGACACGACCTTGTTGATCACCGCCACCGAGTGGAGCAGCAAGCACGAGGCGGTGTGGACCAAGACGGTCGACCAGGGCGGCGTCCAGGTGGTGTTCAACGCCCCGCGGCCGCATGAATGGACACAATGGATCGGCGCGCGACTCGCCTCGCGCGGCGTCAAGGCCACCCCCGACGCCGTGGCGATGCTGGCCGAGCGCGTGGAAGGCAACCTGTTGGCCGCTGCCCAGGAGGTGGACAAGCTCGTCGTCCTCGCCGGCGATCAGCGCCTCGACGCCACGACACTGGAAGGTCTCGTCGCCGATAGCGCCCGCTACGACGCATTCAAGCTCACCGACGCCGCCTTCGCGGGTGAGGGAGGACGCGCCTTGCGCATCCTCGCCGGCCTGCGCGCGGAAGGCGACGAACTCATCGCGCTCATGGGTTGGCTGGTCAACCAGCTGCAACTCGCCATGCGCCTGGCCAATGCCCGTGATTTCGGCGCGCAGGCCAAGGCCGAACGTCTCTGGCCCGCGCGTGAGCAACTCTTCCGCAAGGCGCTGCGCCGCGCGCCGCGCGAGCACTGGATGGCTTGCCTCGCCCGTGCCGCGCGCATCGATCGCATGGCCAAGGGCCGCGAGCAAGGCGATCCCTGGCTGGAAGCCGAAAGGCTCGTTGCCGCCATCGCCGAGCCGCGCGCGGCCACCGTGTTCGCATGAGCCGGCCGCGCCCGCTCGCCATCCTCGGTGGCACCTTCGATCCGGTCCATCACGGCCACTTGCGGGCCGCCTGGGAGGCGGCCGAGGCGCTCGACGCCGAGGTGCGCCTGGTACCCGCGCGCACGCCGCCGCACCGGCCGCCGCCGGTCGCCGATGCCAGCGGCCGCGTCGCCTTGCTGCGCGCGGCGCTCGGGGGACAGGATCGCCTCGCCATCGATACCCGCGAACTGGACCGCGACGGTCCCTCTTATACGGTCGACACATTGGCCTCCCTGCGTGCCGACATCGGGCCGGAGCGGTCGCTGGTGCTCCTGGTGGGCGCCGATGCGTTCGCCGGACTGGCGTCCTGGCACCTTTGGCGGGAACTGTTCGCGTTCGCCCACGTGGGCGTGCTGACGCGGCCCGGGACGACCCACCCGTTGTCGGGTGAGCTGGCGGCTTTCATCGCCGGGCGCCGGGTGGAACGTTTGAGCGGGCCATCCGGACAGGTGGTCGACATCGCGATCACGCCGCTCGACATCGCCGCCACGGCGATCCGCGAGTCCTTCGCGGCGGGTGGCGAACCGCGCTTTCTGATGCCCTCGGCGTGCTTCGCGGACGAGGCCTTGCTGGCGCCGTATCGCGCCCTCGGGCGCTAATCGCCGACATCCTGTTCATCGCATCGGGCACCTCCGCCCGTCACGTCAAGTCGATCGCCGACGAAGTCATCAAGTTCGCCAAGGAGGCGGGCGTGATGCCGCTCGGCGTCGAAGGACAGACCGAAGCCGAATGGGTGCTCGTCGACCTCGGCGACATCATCGTCCACGTGATGATGCCGCGCATCCGCGAGTTCTACGGCCTGGAGCGTCTCTGGACCGTCGGCGACGACGGCGCCGAAGCCGCGAACGCCTGAGCCCGCCGTGCGGGCTCGCCTCATCGCGGTCGGCGAACGCATGCCGGCCTGGGTGGCCGAAGGCTTCGCCGAATACCGGAAGCGGCTGTCCCACGATTTTCCCCTCGAACTGGTCGAGATAAAGCCCGGTGCGCGCGGCAAGGGCCGCGACGACGCACGGGCGACGCTCGACGAGGGCGTCGCCATCCTGGCGACGCTGCCACGCGACATCCACGTCGTCGCCCTCGACGGGCGCGGCAAGGCGTGGTCCAGCGAAGACCTCGCCCGGCAGCTGGAGCAATGGCGCATGGGTGGACGCGATGTCGCCTTCCTCATCGGGGGCCCCGACGGCCACGCGCCCGAGGTGCTGGCCCGGGCGGACCAGACCTGGTCGCTGGGGCCGCTGACATTGCCGCACATGCTTGTTCGCCTCGTGCTGGCCGAGCAGCTCTACCGCGCCACGACCCTCGTGGCAGGCCACCCCTATCACCGCGCCTGAAGGAACCGCCGTGCTGTACCTGGCCTCGCAATCGCCCCGCCGCCGCGAACTCCTGAGCCAGATCGGCGAAGACCACCGGGTCCTCGAAGTGGACGTGGAGGAGATCCGCGAGCCTGGCGAGCCAGCGGACGCCTATGTGTCACGCGTGGCGCGGGACAAGGCGCGGGCGGGATTCGCACGCGTGATGGGCGAACCGGGCGCACGGGTGTTGGGCGCCGACACCGAGGTGGTACTCGGCGACGAAGTCTTCGGCAAACCCCGTGACGCCGCGGACGCCGTGGCCATGCTCGGCCGTCTTGCCGGTCGCGAGCATCGGGTGCTCTCGACCGTATGGCTGGTGGAGGCCGGCGGGGAACGGCAGGCGGTATCGGTATCGACCGTGCGCTTCGCGCCGCTCTCCGGGCGCGCCATCGCGTCCTACGTGGCCACCGGCGAGTGTTTCGGCAAGGCGGGCGCGTATGCGATCCAGGGCGCCGCCGCGGCCTTCGTGGAACATCTCTCGGGCAGTTACTCCGGCGTCATGGGCCTGCCCCTGTTCGAAACCTTCCAGCTCCTCCACGGTCAGTGACAGGCTGTCGACGCGCGGGCTATAAAGCACGATGACTCAAGGAAAAGGGGCGCCGGTGAGCGAAGAAATACTGATCAATGTCACGCCACGTGAGACGCGGGTGGCGATCGTCGAGAACGGCATGCTCCAGGAAGTCCACGTGGAGCGTGCGCAGAAGCGCGGCTACGTGGGCAACGTGTACAAGGGACGCGTACAGCGCGTGATGCCGGGCATGCAGGCCGTGTTCGTGGAGATCGGGCTGGAGCGTGCCGCGTTCCTGCACGCCTCCGACATCGTGCGCCCGCCGTTGCCACCGACCGATGCGCCGGTGGAAGGCAAGGGCAACGGCCATGGGCCGGTGCCGTCGATCTCCGAGCTGGTGCACGAGGGACAGGAAATCGTCGTGCAGGTGGTCAAGGACCCGATCGGCAGCAAGGGCGCACGGCTTTCCACGCACCTGTCGATCCCGTCGCGCTACCTCGTCCTCCTGCCGCATTCGCGCACGCTGGGCGTATCGGTGCGCATCGAGGAAGAAACCGAGCGCCAGCGGCTCAAGGACATCCTCAACCCGCTGATCGGCGAGAACCACCTGGGCTACATCGTGCGCACCAACGCGGAAGGCCAGTCGGAGGAATCGCTCGCGTTCGACGTGACCTACCTCGGCAAGGTCTGGCGCGTGGTGCAGGAAAACATCCAGAAGGCCAAGGTCGGCGAGCGCGTGTACGAGGAACTCTCGCTGCCGCTGCGCTCCCTGCGCGATTCGCTCAACGACGGCATCGAGAAGGTTCGCGTGGATTCACGCGAAACCTACGAGAAAACGGTCAAGTTCGTGCACAAGTTCATGCCGGTGCTGTCCGACCGCATCGAGCACTACGCGGGCGAACGGCCGATCTTCGACCTCTATGGCGTGGAGGACGAGATCCAGCGTGCGCTGCGCAAGGAAGTGCCGCTGAAATCGGGCGGCTACCTGATCGTCGACCAGACCGAGGCGATGACCACCATCGACGTCAACACGGGCGGTTACCTCGGTACCCGCAACCTCGAGGAAACCGTGTACCGCACGAACCTCGAGGCCGCGCAGGCGGCGGCTCGCCAGCTGCGGCTGCGCAACCTCGGCGGCATCATCATCATCGACTTCATCGACATGATCGACGACGAGCACAAGCGCCAGGTATTGCGCATGCTCGAGAAGGGCCTGGCGAAGGATCACGCGAAGACCACGGTCTATCCGATGTCGGCCCTGGGCCTGGTCGAGATGACCCGCAAGCGCACCACGGAAAGCCTCGAACGCCAGTTGTGCGAACCGTGTCCCGCTTGCAGCGGCCGCGGCACGCTGAAGACCGCCGAGACGGTGATCTACGAGATATTCCGCGAGATCACGCGGGCGGTACGCCAGTTCAACGCGCAGAAACTCCTGGTGATGGCCAGCCCCAAGGTGGTCGGCCGCATCCTCGAGGAGGAATCGGCGGCCGTCGCGGAGCTGGAAGAATTCATCGCCAAGAGCATCCGCTTCCAGGCGGAAGAGCATTACTCGCAGGAACAGTTCGATGTCGTCCTCCTCTGAACCCGGCGCGCACCGCCGGAACCCGGGCCGGTGAGTCCGCACTGGCGCCATCGCGCACGACGCCTGCGGTTCTTCTTCCTGGGTCTGGTCGCGAGCCTGTTGGTCGCCCTCGCGATCGTGATGGCGCTCGGCCAGCTGTTGCTGCCGCTGGCCGCACGTTATCCGGAACGCGTGGCCGCCATGCTCAGCGAGCGCCTGCATCGTCCGGTGCGTTTCGCCTCGCTGGAAGGCTTCTGGCGGCCATCGGGCCCGCTGTTCGTGATGCGCGACGTGACCATCGCGCCGGTGGAGGGCGGTGAACCGCTGCACCTGCCGCAAGCGGCGGTGAAGCTCGATTTCGGCGCGTTCGTGCTGCCGTCGCGGCACCTCATCAACCTGCGCCTGAGCGATCTTCGCCTCGGCTTGCGCCGGGCCGTCGACGGGCGTTGGAGCATCGACGGTTTCGGTGCGGGCGGCGGCACCCAGAAGGTGTCGCTGGGCAATCTTTCGGCCGACCTCTGGCTGGGCAACCTGCACCTGGACATCGCCGACGACACCACCCGGCGACACTACGGCCTGGTGGCCGACCAGCTGCGGATCAGCCTGCAAGGCCGAACGATCCGCTTCGGCGGGACCTTGCGCCGCGAGCATGTCAGTGGACTGTTGAGCGCCGCCGGCCGCTTCGCCGACGACGGGTCGAGCGGACGCATTTACGTCAAGGGCGCCGATGTCGACTTCGCGGCGCTCACCGGCGATTTCGACGCCGGCGGCTACGCCCTGGCGGGCGGCAAGGGACGTTTCGAAACCTGGCTCGACTGGCGCGATGCGCACGTGGTGCGCGCGACGTCGCGGCTCGACCTCGATAACCTCGCCATTCGCGGTCCGGCACGCACGGTACGCACCGCGGGCCTGCATGGCGTCGTCGATTTTCACCGTACCGCCGACGGACAGCGTATCGACTGGGCAGGCAACGATGGCAGCGACGTCGCCCTCGTGCTGCGCAATTCCGGGGATCGCAGCGACGGCACGCTGGTCGGGCGCACGCTCGATCTTGCGCCGCTGCTGCCTTGGGCGGGCGTCTTGCCGCAAGTCTCGCCATCGCTGGCGCGCTGGCTCGGCGAAGGGCATCCGCATGGACGTTTCGACCAGCTTCGCGCGGATTGGAACTCCGTCGACGGCGTGAGCTTCGCGCATGCCACCTTTTCCGGCGTGGGCATCGACGCCAGCGGCAGCTTGCCTGGCGTGTCTTCGTTGAAAGGCGAGGTGTTCGGCGATGGCGAGGCACTGGCGCTCAGCCTGCCGAAGCAGCCCACCACGATCGACGCCACGGGTGTGTTCCGCAAACCGTTCGTCATGGCTTCTCTTGGCGGCGACATCGCGGTGTACAAGGACGAAGATGACTGGCACATCGGGGTCGACCCGCTGGATTTCCGTGGCGAGGGTTACGGCGGCCAGGTGCGTGGCGAACTCGTCCTGCCGGCGACCGACACCGGTCCCTTCATGGACATGTACGTCGCGCTCGGCGAAGGCGAGGTGCCCGCCGCCAAACTGTTCTGGCCGATCCACTCGATGTCGGAAGGCGCCCAGAACTGGCTCAATCGTGGACTCGTGTCCGGTCGCATCGAGGGCGGCTCGGCGTTGCTTCGCGGCAACCTGCGCGAGTTTCCGTTCAAGAACCAGGAAGGGCGCTTCGAGGCACGTGCCGCGATCGCCGACCTGGTACTCGACTACGGCACGGGATGGCCGCGTGCCGAGGGCGTCGCCGCCGTCGCCAACTTCATCGGCAACGGCATGTACGTCGAGGCGACCGAAGGTCATTCGCTCGGTAACGCCGTGAGTTCCGCGTCGGCGGCCATCCCCGATTTCGCCGATGGCATCCTCGATCTCAAGGTGAGCGGCGCGGGCACCGGTGGCAGCTATCTCGACTTCATCAAGAACAGCCCGGTCGCCAGTCGCAGCCGCGAGGCGCTCGACGCGATGAAGCTCGGCGGCACGGGTGAATTCGGCTTCAACCTGCTGATGCCCCTGAAGAGCGCGAAGGACTTCACGCTGCAAGGCAAGGCGACCATCAAGGACGCGGACCTCGTCGCCGACGCGTGGAAGCTGCGCCTCGACAAGATCACCGGGCCGATGACGTTCGATGGCACGGGCTTCTCGGCCAAGGGCCTGAAGACCGCGTACCGCGGCCAGCCCGCCGACCTCGACGTCGCCATCGCGGGTGCGACCGGCGATCCGGCGAAGATCGTCGATGCGTCGCTCACCGGCGCCTTCACGGTTGGCGAAATGATCGGCGATTTCGAAAACCTGAAATGGCTGGCGGATATCGCGAAGGGACGCGGCACGTTCCGCATCGGCTTCGACCTGAGCAAGACCGGGCAGGGCGATGCCACCGCGCAGACGCTGCGCGTCGATTCCGACCTGCGTGGCGTGGAGCTGACGATGCCCACGCCGGTGAAGAAACCGGCGAATGCCGCCACGCCGCTTTCGGTGCGTGTCGGACTTCCCGTGGACGGGGCGCGCCTGGATGTCGCGCTGGGCGATGTCGTGCGCGGTCGCCTGCGCCTGCCGACCGACACGGCTCCTATCGCCGCGGCGTTCAATCTCGGCAGCACGGTACCCGCGACGATGCCCGCGCAGGGTTACCTGATCGGCGGTCACGCCGCCCGGCTCGATGTTTCCGGCTGGGTCCAATACGTGGTCGGACTTTCCAGCGGCGGCAGCGGGCCCGGCTTGTCGGCGCTGGACGTGAGCGCGGACGACAGCGAAGTCTTCGGCCAGCATTTCGCCAACATGCATCTCGTCGGCCGTCCCGGTGCGCAAGCACTGTCCTTGCGCGTGGACAGCGACGCCATGGCTGGCCAGATGACGGTGCCTAACGAGGAACTGCGCCGGCGCGGCATCACCGCGCGCATGGACCGCCTGTGGTGGCCCGCGGCCGATGACGCGGCCGACGCCGCGAAGAAGGGCAAGACGGTGGCCGCTGGCGCCACGACCGTCGCCGCCACGGTGGCCAAGGCGGAAGGGGCCGGGGAAACACCTGCCCAGGCACCGAAACCGCCGGATGCGAACGAAGCCGGCGTGGCTCCCGCCAGCCTGCCGCCATTGCATCTGCAAGTGACCGACATGCGCCTGGGCAAGGCGCGCCTCGGCGAGGCGCGGCTGGAAACCTGGCCGACCGACGAGGGCATGCACATCGACCAGTTGCGGGCGCAGTCGAAGAACATCCAGATCACCGCCACGGGCGACTGGAACGGTGACGAGAAGCGCAGCCGCACCCATCTGTCGATGGACTTCGCCTCCGAGGACGTGGCACGCATGTTCGATGCGCTCGGCTTCGCCGGCATCCTGCAGGGTGGCCGCGCCGAGGCACGGCTGGACGCGGCGTGGCCGGGCGGACCTTCCGCGCTGGCACTGGCGAACATGGATGGCACCCTGAGGGTCGACGTCGCCAACGGACGCATCCTCGAAGTACAGCCCGGCGTGGGCCGGCTGTTCGGTCTCGTCTCGGTGACCGAACTCCCGCGGCGCTTGTCGCTGGATTTCGGCGATGTCCTGGGCAAGGGCTTCGCCTTCGATTCGATCGCGGGAGATTTCCGTTTCGCCGATGGCAATGCCACCACGCAGAACCTGAAGATCCGCGCGCCCGCCGCGGAGATCACGATCACCGGCCGCGCCGGCCTCAAGGCGCGCGACTACGACCAGGAAGTGCTGGTCGTTCCTCACCTCGGCAGCAGCCTCCCCGTAGTGGGCGCCCTCGCGGGTGGCCCGGTGGGAGCGGCGGCGGGCCTCGCCGTGCAGGGCATCCTCGGCAGGGGCCTCAACCAGGCCGCGCGCAAGCGTTACCACGTCACCGGCAGCTGGGATAAGCCTGTCTTCACGCCCATCGACAAGGGCGGCCCCTCGACCTCGCCCGAAGCGCGCTGACGCCAGCCAGCGTCGCACGCTGGCTGATCGGGGAAATCATTGCGAATAGTATCGTTGCTCGTTATTATCGAGCAGCGTTACTACTCATGATCAAGTCGTTTGGCGACGCGGAGGCCGAGGCACTGTTCGGTGGCGAGCGTGTTCGAAGGTGGATAAATATCGAGCGCATCGTGCTTCGCAAGCTGGCGGCGATTCATGACGCGCTGACGCTGGACGACCTCAGACGGCCACCGGCAAATCGTTTGAAGCCCCTGCGCGGGACACGTGACGGGCAGTACAGCATCCGTATCAATGACCAGTTCCGCGTATGTTTCGTTTGGCGCGATGGTCATGCCCACGACGTCACCATCGTCGATTACCACTAAGAGGACCGCCGTATGCGCGAGGTTCCGTATCCCCACCCCGGCGAGATATTGCTGGAAGAATTCCTGAAGCCACTCGGACTCACCCAGTACCGCCTGGCGAAGGCTATTGGCGTGCCTGCTCCGCGCATTGGTGAGATTGTCGCCGGCAAGCGGGCGGTCACGGCGGATACCGGGTTGCGGCTTTCCCGGTTCTTCGGCATGTCCGATGAATTCTGGACGGGGCTCCAGGCCTCCTACGACCGCGAGATGACACGCGATCTCATGGCGGCCACCCTGGATGCCATTGTTCCCTGGTCGGTACTGGAGAAGCAGGAGAAGCTCCTCAAGAGGCGAAGCAATGGCGCGGCGGGCCCTGCCAAACGCGGCTCCAGGGTTTAACCTGACGGTTCCAGGCCCCATCATCGGGGTTCCCGCTTTCGCTACCGGCTGCCTTGATGGATTCCCTGATTTCCCTCGCCGAACGTCGCCTGCTCACGCCCGGCGGCCTTGCCTCCAACGACCTGGACCGGGTGTTTTCCCAGCTGATGGGTCCGTCGATCGATGCCGCGGACCTGTATTTCCAGCACTCGCGCAGCGAGTCCTGGGTGCTGGAGGAAGGCATCGTGAAGGACGGCAGCCATTCGATCGAGCAGGGCGTCGGTGTACGGGCGATCTCCGGCGAGAAGACCGGCTTCTCGTACTCGGATGAAATCGTCCTGCCGCAGCTGCTGGAGGCGTCGCGTGCCGCGCGTGCCATCGCCCAGGGTGGTGCGGGGGCGGGCAAGCCGCTGGCGATCGCCACCGGGCGTGGGCTGTATCCCGCGATCGATCCGGTCGAGAGCCTGCCCAACGAGGAGAAGATCGCGCTCCTGCGTGAAGTGGACGCCTACGCGCGTTCGCGGGACCCGCGGGTGAAGCAGGTGGTGGTGAGCCTGGCGGCGACGATGGACACGATCCTCGTCGCCGGTTCCGACGGTACGCTGGCCGCCGACGTGCGTCCCCTGGTACGCCTGAACGTGCAGGTGATCGCCGAGCAGGGCGGCCGTCGCGAGCAGGGACACGCCGGTGGAGGTGGTCGATACGGTTATCGGGAACTGATCGAGAACGGCCGCGCGCATGCGTTCGCCGCCGAAGCCGTGCGCCAGGCGCTGGTCAACCTCGAGGCCGTGGACGCTCCGGCGGGCAGCATGACTGTCGTGCTCGGTCCCGGCTGGCCGGGCATCCTCCTGCACGAGGCCATCGGGCACGGACTCGAAGGCGATTTCAATCGCAAGGGCAGCTCCGCCTTCGCGGGCCGCATCGGCCAGCGCGTGGCGGCCGAGGGCGTCACCGTGGTCGACGACGGCACGCTGCCGGGCCGGCGCGGCTCGCTCAGCATCGACGACGAAGGCACGCCCACCGAATGCACCACGCTGATCGAGAACGGCATCCTCAAGGGTTACATGCAGGACAAGCTCAATGCGCGCCTCATGGGCGTGAAGTCCACGGGTAATGGCCGCCGCGAGTCGTTCGCGCAATTGCCGATGCCGCGCATGACCAACACGTACATGCTCGCCGGCGACCGTGAGCCGGAGGAGATCATCCGCTCGGTGAAGCGCGGCATCTACGCGGTGAATTTCGGTGGCGGGCAGGTGGATATCACCAACGGCAAGTTCGTCTTCTCCGCGAGCGAGGCGTACCTCATCGAGGACGGCAAGGTCACGCGTCCGGTCAAGGGCGCCACGCTGGTCGGTTCGGGCCCGGACGTGCTCACGCGCGTGTCGATGATCGGCAACGACCTGGCGCTCGACGAAGGCGTGGGCGTGTGCGGCAAGGACGGCCAGAGCGTACCGGTCGGCGTCGGTCAGCCGACCCTGCGTGTCGACGGCATGACCGTCGGTGGCACCGCCGCCTGACCGAAGGCCGTCTTGTCCAAACCTATCCACTTGCGATAAACCGGACGCGTGTCACGGAACGCGAGCGTATGGTCGACCTTCGCGGGTCGTTACCCCTATTTGGTATTGTGACTGTCATTACGCAGGCGGATGATCCGCGCAGACAGCGTATGGATGGCTAAACCCGGTAGAGCAGCAGGGGCTCGCACAGACCGGCATCAGGGTTGACAGTCCACTCACCGCGGAACGACACAGGCAGCCGGCGATTCGTTCGCCGGCTGATGGCGTCGTGCGCGCCGAGCATCGCGCTGTTCCCACGTGGCACAAACAGGGGACCCCGCTCCAATGAAACGACAACCCACATCACCCGGCAGCATGCAAAGGCGGGCGAGGCTCTCAGCCTTGCTCGCCTTCGTGTTCGTCGGCGTGACCGCGACGGCACAGGCCGTCACGCTCGCGCCGTCGGATCGGCAGGACATCAACCTCGGCGCACGGCCCTGGAAGTACACCAAACAGGCCATCGTCAATCCGAACGACCCGGTGGTGTATGCGCCGGTGCCCAACGGCGACGACGGGGCCAATCCGACCTTCAATGACAGTAGCTGGCTGACCGTCGGCATCCCGCACGCGGCCAACGATTTCACCACCTTCATCAACCAGGAGTCCGGCGGCGGCCAGGGCAGCCTGGATGGCGAGACCAGCTGGTATCGCGTCAAGCTGACCGACTCGGCGAAGTTCGCCGGCAAGAAGGTGATGGTCGAATTCGAGGGTGCGCACACGGGCGACCGTGTCTACCTCAACGGCCAGTTCATCCATGGCACCGGCGTGCTCAACCAGGCCGGCCAGCCGAATGAAAACGCCACCCACGTCATCGGCTTCCTGCCGCATATCGTGGACCTGACGCCGCTGATGAAGTTCGACGGCACCGACGTGCTGGCGGTCAAGGTGAGCCGCAGCGGCGGCGGTTTCTTCGAGGACCCGGGATTCTCCGGCTCGTTCCGCTTCGGCCAGGCCGAGGCCGGCTTGTTCCGCCCGGTAAAACTGCACGTGACGAACTTCGTGCATATTCCGGAGAACGTGTATGCGGGGCAGAACACTTGGGGTACGTACGTCGGCACGCAGAGCATCGCCGCCGACCACAGCACCGCCACCGTTCGCGTGCAGACCAACGTCGTGAACGAGACGAAGGACCCGAAATCGGTCATCCTGACCACGCAGATCGTCGATGCCCAGGGCAACGTCGTCGTGTCGGACCAGCAGCAGAAGACGCTGGCGCCGAACTTCGTTCCCAGCGACCAGACGCCGGTCTTCGACGAGACGCTGACGGTCCCGCATCCCACGCTCTGGTATCCGAACAACAGCCTGGACGGCAAGCCGTACCTCTACAAGGTGCTGCACACCGTCAGCATCGACGGCGTCGTGGTGGATGCGAAGCAGAGCACGCTCGGTATCCGCACCATCACATGGGATAAAGATTTTCCCTACGTCAATGGCAAGAAGCAGTACATGTGGGGCGGCTCGGGCCGCTACGACTATCCTGCACTGGGTTCCTCGGTGCCCGAGGAGCAGCAGTGGCGCGACCTGCAGCAGCTTGCCGCCGGTGGTGGCAACCTCTGGCGTCCGGGCCACTCGCCGTCGAGCCCCGAGTTCGTCGAGGCCGCCGATGCGCTGGGTGTGTTCATCGTGCAGCCCAGCGGCGATGGCGAGAACGGTTTCGCCAATCCCTGTGCCGCCGGTGACAAGGCCTGCAACGACATGTGGACGATCAAGCGCGAGGTCCATCGCGACATCGTGATCCGCGATCGCAGCCACCCGTCGATCCTGGCCTGGGAACACGACAACGGCGCGATGTTCACGCCGTTCGCGGTGGAACTGCGTGCGCTCGCGCGCTCGTGGGACAACATCGCCCCTCGTGCCGCCGCCGACCGCACGCCCGATGCCGCCAATGGCGACATCCTCAGCTGCTCGAAGGCGGGATGCGAGACTTACCTGCACTCCACGGAATTCCCGAACAAGCCGGCATGGGGCGCGGAATACTGGGGGCCGGGTACGTTGCGCCACTCGTACGACCACGAACTGGCCTTCGCCTTGAACTACCTCGTGCCGTACTCGCAGGCGCGCAAGGTGGGCACCTTCGGCATGGCGCAGTGGTACATGTCCGATACCCCGGGCGAAGTCATCGAGATGGTGGAAGGTCTCGAGGACGATACCCACTGGGTTTACCAGCGTGACGCGAACGGCAACATCGCGAACCATCCGGATGGAAATCCGATCAAGGCTTTCCGTCACAACGTCCGCGGCAACAACGCGTCGATGACCGACGCGAACCGTTTCCCGCGCATGCTGTACTACATCTACGAATCGGTCTGGGTTCCCTACGAACTCCGTCCGGTCGTCAAGCTGGCGCACCACTGGAACCGCGCGGGCGACATCCAGGTCAACGCGTTCAGCAACTGCCCGAAGGTCCGCCTGCTGATCAACGGCGTGCCCCAGGGACTCGACCAGACGCCCAACACCTGGGACACGATCGACGATGCGTCCTATAACGCCGAGAACGGTGCGGTGGACGAACTGACCGGCAAGATCGTCGGCTCCGACAAGGCGCAGATGACCACGAAGCTGCCCGGCCAGGTCCACTGGAACGTGACATGGCAGAAGGGCAGCGCGACGGCCCAGTGCCTCGACGCGCTGGGTAACGTACGTACCGACGACAGCGGCAATCCGGTGGCCGATACGGTGATGACCGCGGGCACGGCCGACCATATCGAACTCGATGTGGTGCCGGCGGTGGTCAGGCCCGACGGCACCCGCTTCCAGGTCACCGCGAACGGGTCGGACGCCGCCTTCATCGTCGCCAAGGTGGTCGACGCGAACGGTGTCGTCGTCCCGGACGCGTCGCAGAAGGTGACGTTCGACGTGGTGTCGGGTGCGGACATCGTCACCTACCAGGGTGGCACGCAGCAGTACGTCGACTACAGCGCCGGTCTCCAGCCGGGAGAGCAGCCGGCCAACCCGGGCGTTTACGTTCCGGAGCCGCTGCACGGCTATCACTCGCCGGGCTCGCATGAGCTGCAATTCGAAGGCGGCCTGCAGAAGATCGCGCTGCGCTCCAAGTTCGCGGCCGGCCAGGTCACGGTGACCGCCTCGGCACCGGGTCTGCTGACGGGCTCCGCGACGTTCAACATCGTCGACGTGCCCGCCGCGCCCACCGTCTCCGGTCCGCCGGCCATCATCGCGCAACCGATCGGCCAGGAAGTGACCGTCGGCGACGTCGGCCGCTTCTCCGTGACGGCCTCGGGCGCTCCGCCGCTGACCTTCACCTGGAAGAAGAATGGCGTCGAGATCCCGGGTGCGACGGGTGCCAGCTACACCACCCCTGCGACGACGCTGGCGGACGACGGTTCCACGTATTCCGTCGTCGTCCACGGCCAGGGACCGGACCAGGCATCGGCGCCGGCCACGTTGAAGGTATTCCCGTTCAGCCAGGTCGTGATCTCGGCCCAGCCGCAGCCGCAAAACGTGGACGAGGGACAGAGCGCCCACTTCCAGGTCGCGGCATCGGGATCGCCGACGCTGACCTACCAGTGGATGAAGAACAACGCGCCCATTCCGGGTGCGACGAACCCGAGCTATGACACGCCGACGCTGAGCGTGGCCGACAACAACGTGGGTTACTCCGTGGTCGTCAGCAATTTCGGCAGTTCCGCCCCGTCGATCACCGCTCCGCTCACCGTGAACGCGGCGCGCCCGCCGGTGATCACCGGAACGATGGCCGACGTTCGTGCGAATCCCGGGCAGCCGGCCATCTTCGATGCATCCACGCTGGTGGCCGGTACCTCGCCGTTCCACTACAAGTGGTCGCACGACGGTACGCCGGTGGGCGACGACCTGCCGACGCTGACGATTCCGTCGGTGCAGCCGGGTGATATCGGCACGTACACCGTCTCGGTGAGCAACATCACCGGCACGGCGGCGACCACGTCCGCCAAGCTCACCCTGGCCCCGCCCGGTGCGAACCTGGCGCGCGAAAAGGCGACGCTCGCCTCGGAAGTGGAAAACCCGCAGGGCACCGCGGCATGGCAGGCCGTCGATGGCGACGAGACCACGCGCTGGGGTTCGAAGATCGGCGACGACAAGGCGTTCATCACGGTCGACCTCGGTGCATCGCGCACGTTCAACCGCGTGGTGCTGAAGTGGGAGAACGCGCATGCCACCTCGTACGAGATCCAGTATTCAGATGACCCGAACACCGGTTTCGATACGCATGTCGCGTACCACACCGACACGAGCATCGGCGGCACCGAGGATGTGACGTTCGACAAGCCCGTCACGGGACGCTATGTCCGCATGCAGGGCATAGCGCGCGCCACGGACTACGGCTACTCGCTGTATGAGTTCGAGGTGTACAACTCACCCACCTGCTGCAACCTGACCGACCGTTACACGACGACGACCGGTTCCAACCTCGTGACCGACACCCTGAGTGGCCTGCAGTGGGACCGCATCCAGCGCGGCTTCTCCGACCAGGGCGCGCAGTTCACGCAATCCGTGGCGATCTCGACCTGCACGGCGGCGAGCATGCGCTTGCCGACCGTCGCCGAAGCGCTGGCCATCGCCGGCCAGAACTACTCGACGGCGGCGTTCCCCGGTGCCTGGACCACCTGGACGGAAGGCAAGGACCCGAACGATTCGACGTTCGCCTTCCAGGTGAACTCGACCGGCGACGTCCACCGCGAAGTGGCGGAAAACAATCCTGGCCACGTGTTGTGCGTGAAGGGAGCCAAGGCGGTCGCCCCGGTGATCACCGGGCAGCCGTCGTCCCAGAAAGCGGGCGTGGGCCGCTCGGCGCACTTCGCGGTGACAGCGACGGGCGTGGGTCCGCTGACGTACGACTGGTACACCGTGACCAAGGACGCCAACGACCAGGATGTCCTGTCCCTGCTGTCGAGCACGGCCGACGGTACGTACGCGACGCGGGCCCTCACGGCCGCGCAGAACGGTAGCGTGCTGCGCGTGAACGTGGTCAGCGCCCAGGGGATCACGACGGCGAGCGACGATGTGACGCTGACCGTCGACAACTCCACCGACGGCTTCGACCCGCCGACGTGGGCTGGCCCGGCTCCGCAGCAACCGCAACAGCCGGGTGATGGCGGCGGTAGCAACCCGCCGAGCCCGGGTACGCCGGGTGACGGCAAGGGCGGCGTGAACATCGCCCTCGGCGCCATCGCTTCGTCGCACGTCGATCCCGAGCGTGGCGACCTGGATGCGTCCAAGGCGGTCGATGGCGACTTCACCACCCGCTGGAGTTCGGCACCGGGCATCGACCCGACCGACCTGGTGCTGAACCTCGGTGCGCCGAAGACCTTCGACCACGTGATCCTGCGCTGGGAGAACGCCTATTCGAGCTCGTACACGCTCGATACGTCCAACGACGGGCAGACCTGGACGCCCGTGTTCAAGGACCCGATCGTCGGCAAGGGTGGCGTCGATACGCAGACGTTCGCGGCGGTGACCGCCCAGTACGTGCGCATCAACAGCACGGCGCGCGCCACCGGCTACGGCAACTCGCTGTTCGAGTTCGAGGTCTACCAGGCCGCCACCGCGTCGCAGCCACAACAACCGGTGGGCGACCAGCCGCAGCAGACCCAGCCGCAGCAGCCCGACGTGGGCGTTCCCGCCACGGGCAATCTCGCCCTGAAGAAGACGGTGCTCGCTTCCGACAGCGAGAACGCGGTGGCCTTCAAGCCCGAGAACGTCAACGACGGCGATGCGGGGACACGTTGGTCTTCGGGTTTCACCGACGACCAATGGATCCAGGTCGATCTCGGTTCGGTGCAGGTGATCGGAAAGGTGGTGCTGTCGTGGGAGAACGCGCATGCGCTCGCCTATCGCATCGACACCTCGATCGACGGCAAGACCTGGACGCCGGCATACGACAACGAGAACAGCCAGGGTGGTGTGGAAACCGTCACCTTCCCGGCCAGGTCGGCACAGTACGTGCGCATGACAGGCCTCAAGCGTTCCAGCCCCTATGGGTACTCGCTGTGGGAAATGGGCGTCTATGCCGCCGATGGCGGCGGCGACACCGGCACGCCGCCGGAGAACCCGCAGGCCAACGATCCGTCGCAGGGCTTCAACTACGAGACGTACCCGGGCTTCATCGGTACGCAGCTGCGCAACACGACGAACGGCAGGTATCGCGACGACCAGATCTACGTCGCCGTGATCGGCCGCGATCCGGCTTCGCAGGTGTTCTCGTGGGTCAAGCCGGACGGCACGTTGACCGCCGCCGCGGTGGAAGACAACGATGGTCCGGGGCATCTGACCAAGAATGGCCAGAATTATCCGAACTACTTCTTCACCCTGGCGCAGGCCAAGCTGCTCAAGTTGCCGAAGATGGACTCCGGGCGGATCTTCGTGTCGATCGGCGAGCCGATGTACATCAAGATCCTGAGGGCGGCCGACGGTTCGATCGGTTTCGCGGGACCGAACCCGCTCAACGGGACCGACCCGAACATCGGCGTGTACTACGACTGGTATGAGTTCACCTGGAACGACAACGCCATCTTCATCAACACGACGCAGGTCGATCAGTTCTCGATCCCGTTGTCGCTCGATGTGTATGGTGGGGACAAGACGAGGCACGAGTCGTCGGGCATCACGCAGACGCGCGCGCAGATCTTCGCCCAGTACAACCAGGAGGTGCCCGCGGAGTTCCAGCTGAGCGACGCCGACCCGATCCGCATCCTCGCGCCGGGCAAGGCGGCGTTCGACGCCGGGCAACCGCAGGGACATTACTTCGACGACTACATCGACCGGTCGTGGACGTACTATCAGGACCACGTGTTGCAGATGACCATCGGCAACAAGCAGTTCGAAGGCACCGTGATCGACGGCGTATTGACCTTCACGCATACCAATTGGGCGGACACGCACGAACAGGACGAGCCGGAAGGCATGCTGTTCAAGGTGGCCAAGCCCAACACGCAGGACGTACTCGAAGGCAAGGGCGCACTGGCCCGGTCGAGCGATCCCTGGGGCGTGGAAGGCCAGCTCGAAGCGCAGATCTGCGCCGCGTTCAACCGTCACGTGATGGAAGACACGACGTTGTGGAAGGATGCCGGCTCGTTCTACCAGCAGTCGCCGGCGAACTACTATTCGCGCTTCTGGCACCTGCACGGCGTGAACGGCAAGGCGTACGGCTTTGCGTACGACGATGTCTCCGACCAGAGCTCGACGCTGATCGAGACCCAGCCGGAGCATCTCGAACTCGGGATCGGCTTCTAAGCGATAGCCGGCGAGAACCGGCAGAAAGAAAGGGCGGTGGAGAAATCCACCGCCCTTTTTCATGGCCCTTCATGCCTCGATGGAGCCAGCGGTTCGGCGAGAGCCTTCATACCCTGGTGGGAGCCGACCTCGTCGGCGATCCCGCGGCAGCGGGCCAGGTTACGGCAGCCTGGTGGGAGCCGACCTTGTCGGCGATCCCGCGGCAGCGGGCCAGGTTACGGCAAGCACCCATCGCCGACAGGGTCGGCTCCCACCAGGTCTTTCCACCAGGTCCTTCCAACGGGGTTCTCCCAGCGGGCACCCATCGCGGGCTCATTCCCCGGGTGAAGCGGCTTCCAGCTCTTTCAATATCCGGTACAACTCGCGAAACGCATGCAGCGGCTTGTTCGCCTCGCGCTCGGCCTTGGCCTGGCGAACCAGCGAGCGCAGGTGCTGGCGGTCGAGATCCGGGTACTGGTCGAACAATTCGCCGAGGGCGACGTCGCCGCCTTCCATCAATCGTTCGCGCCGTGCTTCCAGGCGATGCATGTGCGCGGCTTCCTGCCGCTGGCGGTCGCGATCCTCGCCCAATGCGGCACGCGCATCGGTGAAGGCCTCATCGCCGTGCCGGCGCATCTGCTTGGCGAGGAAGGCCAACTGCCGCTTGCGTGCGATATGCGCGGTGATCTTCCGCGTCCTGCCGATCTCCTCGACGATGTCGTCCGGCAAGTTCAGCTTTGGAATGCGGCTTGGCGGCAACTCCATGAGCTGACCGGCCAGCTTCAGGATATCGAGGGCATTGCGGCGCTTCTCGCTGCGGCTCGGGCCGAAGTCCTCCTCGTCCCCATCGCGCGGACGGTCGTCGACAGGCTTCATGACTGGGCATCCGTGATGGGTTTGAAATCCGCTTCGCGCTCGAACGTGAAACGGGGGAAGGTCTTGCCGTCGCGCTCCACCGTCTCGGCGAACATCGCGGCGGGACGCACCCACAGGCGGCGCTGGTCGTAGAGGTCCTGGTAGAGAACCATTTCCTCCATCGACTCACTGTGCAGGGCGGTACCCAGCACCCGGTAGGGCATGCCCTTGAAGTGACGGTAGTAGCCGACACGGACGCTCATACGGTATTTCCATGGCACCATGCGCGGTGCGTTGCTTTTGATCGGGTGACGCGACCCCATCTGTATCGGGTCGGCCGCGTGCGGCCTGCCATTCTAACCGCCAGCCCCCGGGATGCCCACGTGAGCCAAGTTGCCACCCTCGACACCAGCCACCAGGACCTCGATCGCCTTGCCAGCCTGGCCGAGGACACGATCCGCCGTGCCCGCGCCGCGGGGGCGACCCAGGCCGAGGTTTCCGCCAGTGTCGACGTGGGCCTGAACGTGAACGTGCGCCTGGGCGAAGTGGAGACGGTGGAACACACGCGTGACCGGGGCTTCGCCCTGACCGTGTACTTCGGCCGGCGCAAGGGCTCGGCCAGCACCGCCGACCTCAACCCTGACTCGATCCAGGCCACCATCGACCAGGCCTGCGCCATCGCCAGGTTCACCGAGGAAGACCCTGCCTCGGGCCTTGCGGACGCCGATCGCATGGCCACGTCGTTCCCCGACCTCGACCTCTGGCATCCGTGGGACATCGACGTGGACGGGGCGATCGCCCTGGGCCAGGAGATCGAGGAGGCCGGCCGGGCCGTCGCCGGCATCACGAATTCCGATGGTTCCAGCGTGAATGCGGGACAAAGTCTCTCGGTATATGCCAATTCCCACGGCTTCCTCGGCCGCGAGCGCGGCACGCGGCATTCGCTCTCGGTAGCCTTGATCGCCGGCGATGACGACGGCATGCAGCGCGATTACTGGTACGACAGCGTGCGCCACGCGGGCGATTTCATGGACGCCGCCGCGATCGGCCGCAAGGCCGCCGAACGCACGCTGTCGCGTCTTGGTTCACGGCGCATCGGTACCCGTCAGGCGCCGGTACTGTTCGCGCCGGAAGTGGCGCGCTCGCTGCTCGGCCATCTGCTGGGCGCCGTGAGCGGCGGCTCCTTGTACCGCCGCTCCAGCTTCCTGGTGGACCACGCGGGCAAGCAGATCCTGCCCTCGTGGTTCCGCATCGACGAAAAGCCCTTGATTCCCCGTGGCCTGGGCTCGTCGGTGTTCGACGCCGAGGGCGTGGCCACCCTCGACGCACCCCTGGTGGTCGACGGCGTGCTGCAGCGCTACATCCTCGGCAGCTACTCCGCGCGCAAGCTGGGCCTGACGTCCACCGGCAACGCGGGCGGCGTGCACAACCTCTTCGTGAAAACGGGTGACGACGACTTCGCCGGCATGCTGCGCAAGCTGGGCACCGGCCTGCTGGTGACCGAGGTGATGGGGCAGGGCGTGTCGATCGTCACCGGCGACTATTCGCGCGGCGCCTCGGGCTTCTGGGTCGAGAACGGCCAGATCGCCTACCCGGTGGAGGAGATCACCATCGCCGCCAACCTGCGCGACATGTACGCGAACCTGGTGGCGGTGGGCGCGGACGTCGATCGCCGGTCGCATATCCTCACCGGCTCCTGGCTGGTCGATAAGATGACGATCGCCGGGGAGTGATCCCCGGGACGTGCAGGCCGCCCTGTGCCGCAAGTCGCCTTGACAGGTGGCCGGGCGAATCGGACAGTGGGCGCGACATCGCCCACGGAGTTCCGCCATGAGTACGCCGTCCGATCAGGTCCCGCCGTCACCCCCGCCGTCCCCGCCGCCTTACGAGCCCACTGGTTCCGCGGCACCCAATACCGACGACAAGAACATCGCGATGCTCACCCATCTCTCGGGGATCATCTTCAGCATCATCGTGCCGCTCATCGTCTGGCTGGTCCATAAGGATCGTGCCGAAAAGAGCTACCTCGTGACCGAGGCCAAGGAAGCGCTGAACTTCCAGATCACCGTGCTGATCGGTTACGTGATCTGCTGGGTGCTCGCCTTCGTCGTCATCGGCGCGTTCCTGACGCCGCTGCTGTGGTTGTTCAACCTGGTGTTCTGCATCATCGCGGCGATACGGGTGAGCCAGACCGGCACCTATCGGTATCCGTTCGCATTGCGCCTGATCGCCTGATTGGGGTGCCTTGACGGAAAGCCCGCTTCGGCGGGCTTTCTTTTGGTTCTTCACGCCTTTCCGGTGATGTTTCGCCGTCAGGCTCGGCTTCGCCATCGTATTGGTTTTGGCCGCGAGGCAGGGAAGCCGCCGGGCGTCACCCTGGGAGCGATTCCGCAGGGAGGCGTAGGCCGGACGAGGACTTAGCGACC